>JAFGEZ010000004.1 GCA_016931295.1 Candidatus Krumholzibacteriota bacterium | reverse complement strand
GGGTCGAACCAGTGCTGGCCGTAGAAGGCGTCGAAGTTCGACACGGTGTGCTGGAGCTCGGTCCAACCGTTCACTCCCGGGTCGCCCTCGGCCTTGCAGAGGTAGCCGTTGGATCCGCAGGCGTAGATCGTCGGATAGTACACGCCGGAGCCGAAGGTGCGGATGATCGCCACGTCCTGGATATCCGCCGCCCAGTTCTCGGGCGCGACGCAGCCGAGCCCGGTCTCGCCGGTGTCCATGTCCTTGTACAGGAAGTTTCCGTTGTCGCCCGCGCCGATGATCGTCTTGCCCCACTCGGCGAAGGTCAGGATGCCGCCGAAGCCGAGGCCGGGACGGTAGAGGTGCTCCCAGGTGGCCCCGCGGTCCTCGGAGAGGACGAAGAGCCCCTCGTCGCCCACGGCGACGACCCTGTCGGTGCCGGGGAACGCGGAGCAGTCGCGTACTTCCTCGCCCCAGAAGGCGGGATGGCGATCCCACGTCGCGCCGTTGTCGGTCGAGAAGAGCGCGATCGAGGCGGAGGCGGTGCCGCCGCCCATGACGAGGACCTCGCCGTCATCGAAGTCGATGACGCTGTAGCCGTACGTGTAGGCCCCGTAGGCATAGGTCGGATCGGGAACGTCCCAGCTCTGGCCGTAGTCGGTCGAGACGACGAGGATCGTCGGCTGCGGACCGATGGAGGAACCCCAGCCCGTGGCGACTGCCGTCGAGTCGTCGATGACCCAGACGGCCTCGACGTCGCTCCGCGTGTAGGGGTAGGGTCCGAAGCTCACGGTCGCGGCGAGCCAGTTAACGCCGCCGTCCGTCGTGTACATCAGGCCGTCGCTGTCGGAGGCCGTGCAGCCGCGCAGCGCGTCGAAGAAGCCGATCTCGTTGACGTCGTCGGTCGATGTCTGGCTCGTGGCGGCGACCCAGGTGGTCCCGCCGTCCGTCGTCAGCAGGATGACGCCGGCGTCGCCGCCGATCCATCCGTGCATGCTGTCGAGGAAGAAGACGTCGTTGAGATCCGCCGTCGCGATGACGCCCTGCTGGGGATGCGTGTTCCAGTTGGCGCCGCCGTCGGTCGTGTAGCACAGCGTGCCGTTGTCCCCGACCGCCCAACCGGTGTTGACGTCGAGGAAGAAGATGTCGAAGTACTCCTCGGTCGTCGGGGTGGTCTGCTCGACCCAGGTGTATCCGCCATCGGTGGTCTTGTAGATCAGGCCGCTCGCGCCGGAGACGTATCCGACCGTCGAGGTGACCATGTGCGCCGCGTACCAACTAACATCGTTCTCGATGTCGTATTCGGTCGTCCACTGGGCGGCCGCCGGCGCGGCGATCAGGAGCAGAGCGATACAACAGCTGAAAAATCGAGTCATGCTGGCACCTCCTCGCTGCTGTATCAAGTATGCGTGTCGTCAGGGGAATTTACTTTCCCGGCCGCTCTCCCGACGGGCCGACGTGCAGATCCGCCCAGCGGCCGAAACGCGGAAACCGGGAACCCACCTCCTTTCCGTCAGTCGACGAATCTCGTGAACCAGACGATTCCACTCAGACCCGTTCGGTTCGAATCGTAGTCGTCGTGCATGTAACTGCTGTAGAGAAACTGGGTGTCGATCTCCCAGCGCCCCGTCGCGTACCCGAATCCGCCGGTGAAGCGGTACCGGTCCATGTTCGCGGGGAGCTGGAGCCAGCGGTCGACCGGGTAGTCGATCACCTCGAAGCCGCCGCGGACCGAGTAGATGTTGAGCACCCGGTACTCGAGGGCGAGCCGCCCGATGTTCTGGACGATCTCCGCCGAGCGGAAATCGTTCGCGCCGTAGTCGAACGCGTCGATGTCCCAGCGGTTCATGACGTACTCGACGCTCGTCAGGAGCCGCAGGGGCTCGATCCGGTAGGTGAGCCCCGCGCCGACGCTCTCGAGCGTCGCCGGGTTCTCGAAGAGCAGGATGTCGTCGTACTCGGGGCGGCGCGCCCACCCGTCCTGCTTCATCAGGCGTCCCTCGACGCCGAGGACGAGCGGCATCGATTCCACGTACCAGCGCGCACGCGCCTTGACGTCCCACGTCTCGTCCTGCCAGAACCCCTTCGGATCGCGGCGCGTGGCGTTGTACTGGAGCTTCAGCTGCTCGAGGGTGTAGTCGGCGAGGAGGGCGAAGCGGAAGCGCTCGCCCATGTAGTACTGCTGCAGGCCGACATCGACGCCCTTGAGGACCTCTCGGATCGAGAAGCTCGACGAGGCCCGCACCTCGACGATCCCCTCGCCGTACCAGCTGTAGAAGATGTTGTCGAATCCCTCGTCCGTCTTCGCGAAGCTCGTCCGGTTCTGCGTGCGGATCGGGCGGGCGACGAGACCGAACATCCAGCGGTCGCGCGGCGACCAGAGGAGGCCGAGGTTGCCCCGGAAGTTGTTGTGCACGATCTCCGGCCGCGTGTACTCCTGTTTGAGGTCGGTGCCGATGTCGTAGTCGAATCCCGCGCCGATGTGCAGGTCGTCCCGGAGCCGCAGGCCGTAGTCGACGTGGATCGAGGGACCGTAGTACGTGAAATCCCCGATCGTCTCGTCGACGAGGTAGAAGGGATCGTTGTAGCCGTCGATCTCGAGGTTGTACGCGGTCTCGCGCCGCCGCAAGCGCTCGTAGGTGACCGAGCCGCGCGCGACGTGCCGGTCGCCGAGCTTCTTGATCCCCTCGAACCCGGCGTAGAGATCGTTCGTCAGGTGGGGATCGTAGAACCGCTTCAGGTCCCCCCGTTCCTCCTCGATGCCGAAGAGGAAGCGGATCCACGGCTCCTCGAAATCGAGCAGGAGATAGGCGGGGTTCGCCCCGTAATCGTAGGGGTTGAGCTGGTTGTCCGCGTCCTCGAGGGATATCGAGGCGTCGGCGAGCGTCGACAGCCGCAGCTCCGTCGCCCGCGCGCCGGTCCACGGCATCGCCAGACAGGCGGCCGTGGCCGCCGCGATCAGCGTCATCTTCATCGATCGGTACTCCTTCACGATCTCCTCCGCGTCACGTCAGTGCTGGTACCCCGGGGTCGGAGGCCCCACGATTACGAAATCGAATGTGCTGTTGTTGGAATCGAGACCCGGGAAGCGCCGTTCGATCGATTGCGCCGTGTACCGGGCCATGCCGTTGCCGCCGAGGCCGGCGTCGACCTCGCGGCTGATGTACTTGTCGGATTCGGGATTGGCTGAATACTCGACCGCGTCGACGACCGTCCAGAGCGGGATGTGCAGGTAGGTGCTGACGGTGCCGGAAGACGGATCGGCGTAATCCTCGAACCAGTACTCCTCCCCCGTCGCGATCCAGACGGCGGCGTGGTTCAGGTTCATCGAGAAATCGGTGCCGTTGTCGGTGATCGTCGTGAGATTGGGCACCCCGGGCACGTCGTAGTCGTTGCCGAGGGGGCTGAAGAACTCCCAGTCGGCGCCGGAGAGGTCCACCCCGAAACGGCTGTAGAGGGAATGGTCGATCGCGTCGCAGGCGATGACGAGATGCCGGCCCGGCTTGATCGGGCAGAGCTCGGTCACGCCGCGCGTGCCGGGGAAGGCGAAGCCGTAATAGCCGAGCGCGAAATCGATCGCCTGGAAATCGACCATCCCGGTGATCTGCGTGCCGCGGCAGACGATGTAGCCGTCGAGGAAGATCGTCTCGTTCGAGGAGTTGTAGAGCTCGATGAACTGGTCGTAGTAGTAGTATTTCGACGCATCGGACCCGCAGTAGAAGACCTCGTTGATGACGAGGGGCGACGCGGTGAGGTACGACATGAACACGGTGTCGACGAGCCCCGTCACGTGCCTGAGGGTACGGCTCATGTTGCCCAGGATGAGGACGTTCTCCTCCTCCCGCGTCTTTTCCGCGACGAATATGTACTCGCCCGCGGGAAGCCCGGCGATCGCCACCTTCCCCTCGCCGTCCGTCTCGTAGGTCTCCTGGAGATAGAAGGTCGTCGCGTTCACCCTTACCGTCGCCTCGGCGATCGTTCGCCACCCTTCCCCGGCCGTCCGTGATGTGTCGACGGCGTAGAGGACGATGCTGTTCGCCCCGTCGGGATCAGACGGCTTCTCCTTTATGCACGCCGGCAGGGCGGCGAGCAGGGCCGCGATGGCGATGGCGAACTTTCTCATCTCTCTCCTCACTGCACGTGCGAGTAGCCGACGGTCGGCCTCGCCGAGAGCTCGAAATCGAAGGTCGAATCGTTCGTGTCCAGTCCCAGTTCCCGCCGCTCGGTCGACTGGCCGCTGTACTTGGAGTTGCCGAGACCGGCGAACCCGGCGTCCACCCGGTAGGTCAACTCCTTCGTCGCCTCGGTGGTCGAGGCGTACTCGATCCCGTCGACGACCGTCGAAATCGGGATGAGCGCCTGGAATTTGCCCTCGTCGTACTCGTAGAAGGAATATTCCTCGCCCGTGGCGAGGACGACCGCGCCGTGCGACAGGTTTATCAGGTAATCGATGCGGCTGTCCGGATGGATGCTCGTGACGTTCGGCACGTTGAGGTTGTCGTAGTCGTTCCCGAGCGGATTGAAGAACTCCCAGTCGGCCACGGAGAGGTCGATGCTCTTCGGCACCCACACCTGGTGGTTGACCGCGTCGGCGGCCACGACGACGAACTCGCCCGGCGCGATCGGGTACCGGCGCCCCGTGACCGGCGTGCCGGGGAACTGGAAGGCGTAGAGGGCCCGCACGTAATCGACCTCGTCCTGGTCGGGATAGTAGGTCTGCATCTGCCTCGTGATGATCTTCCCGTCGAGGTAGAGGGTGTCCCGCGAGGAGTTGTAGAGCTCCACGTACTGGTCGTAGAAGAAGTACGAGGAGGCGTCCGACCCGGCATAGAAGACCTCGTTGATCAAAAGGTCGCTCGTTCCGACGATGTCGGTGATCAGCGAATCCTCGACGATCCCCGTCCCGACGACGAGGATGTCGGCCGACCCGGTGAAGACCTTCTTCTTGCCGTCGGCGAAGGCTTCCTTCCTGGCGAAGACGCTGTAGTTGCCGGAGGGCAGCTTCTCGAACAGCCCCTCCGATCCGCTTCCCGTGTTGAGCGATCCGGTGTAGTCGTGCGACCGCCCCTGGACCCGTATCTCGACGCTGTCGACGGCGAAGGGCACGCCGGGCTGGCTCCCGGGAAAGAACCCCGAGATGTCGGCGACGGTGACGTAGAGCCGGCCCGATCCGTCGGGCTCCCCGGGCATCTCCTTCGCGCAGCCGGCCAGCGCGGCCAGGATCGCCGCCGCCAGCACCGCCGTCGCATTTCGTACGCTCATGGCGATCTCCTATTCGGCGTGGGAGTACCCGATGGTCGGGCGCGCCGAAAGCTCGAAATCGAAGGTCGAATCGTTCGTGTCGAGGCCCGGCTCGCGCCGTTCCGCCGACTGCCCGCTGTATCGCGTGTTGCCGATCCCCGCGAATCCCGCGTCGACGCGTGTGGTGAGTTGCTTCGTCTTGTCCGTGCTCGACGCGTACTCGACGCCGTCGACGACCGTGCCGATCGGGATCCCGACGCGGATCGTCTCCTCGTCCATCTCCTCGAAGAAGTACTCTTCCCCGGTGGCCAGCACGACGGACCCGTGCGCCAGGTTGATCAGGTAGTCGGACCTGCTGTACGGGTTGATGCTGATGATGTTCGGCACGTCGGGGTTGTCGTAGTCGTTGGCCAGCGGGTTGAAGAACTCCCAGTCGGCCACGGAGAGGTCGATGCTGCTCGGTATCCAGGCGCTGTGGTCGACGGCGTCCGCCGCGACGACGACGTACTCTCCCGGCGCGATGGGGTACTGCCGGCCCGTCGCCGGCGTCCCGGGGAACTGGAAGACGTAGAGCGCCCGGACGTGGTCGATGTCGTTCTGGTCGGGATAGACCGTCTGCGTCTGCCGCGTGAGGAACATGCCGTCGAGATAGAGCGTGTCTCCCGACGAATTGTGGATCTCGACGTACTGGTCGTAGAAGAAGAAGGAGGACGCGTCGGAGCCCGCGTAGAAGATCTCGTTGATCAGGAGATCGCTCGTTCCCACGATGTCGGTCGTCACGTTTGCATCGACGGTCCCGCCCCCGTCGACGAGGATGTCGGCCGAGCCGGTGAAGATCTTCCTCGCGTCCCCGTCGAGGACCTCCTTGCGCGCGAAGAGGCTGTACCGTCCGGCGGGCAGGCGATCGAAGCTCGCCGTGGAGCCGTTTCCGGTGTTCACGGCGCCGGAGAAGTCGTGCGTGCGCCCCTGGATGCGCACCTCGACGCCGTCGAGGGGGAAGGGCTCACCGGGAACGCTCCCCTCGAAGAACCCCGACACGTCGGCGACCGTGGCGAAGATGCTCCCCGTGCCGTCCGGCTCGTTCGGCATCTTCTTCGCGCACCCCCAGGAAAGCGCGAGCGCCGCGAAGAGGCTTATGGCCGCGAGGCGTCTCACGAACCGCCGTCCTTCGTATCGATCCGCGACCAGAGGTTGTCGAGGATCATGCTGAACTCGACGCCGTAGAAGATGTCCGGGTTCCGGGTCCGCCAGTACCCGAGATCGTCCCGGTAGTACGCCGGATCGTCGAGAACGTTGGTGACGAAGAGGGAGAGCTCGGAGCCCCTCCCGATCGACTTCGTCACGTTGATGTTGAAGAGGAACCGGTCGTTCGGCTGCTTCTTGACCGCGAGGTCGTACGCGTCGTACTCGCGGGTCAGGTTGAGGGCGTCGGAATCCTCCGGCGAGAGCGTCACGTTCCTGCCCGTGACCGGGTCGAAATAGGCGACCGAGTAGGCGTACGGATCGTCGTAGCTCTGGTAGGCGGAGAAGAGGGTCTGCTGCACGAAGAAGGTCACCCACATCCCGAGCCTCTTCACGAACCAGTCGGCGCTGTAGTTGACGACCATCCGCCGGTGCCAGCTCTCCGTGTACCGGTAGAACGGGTAGATCACCTGTCCGAGGGCGGTGTTCGTCCGCGGCGAGGACATGTAGACGCCGTCGGCCCCGGTGCGGGTCTTCGAATAGGTCGCCGACATGCGGAACGCCGTCGAGATCCTCTCGATCCGCCGCGTCGTCAAAAGGAATTCGATTCCGTAGCTTCTCCGCCACCCGACGTTGGCGTAGTAGTCGAGCTTGTCCGGCGTCGTGTAGAGCGTGTCGATCGGCACCGCCGAGTCGGGATCGGGCCAGTTCTCGTAGCGGTACCGGTAGAGCGTGAGGGGCGTCGTGACCGACCGGAGGATGTCGTCGGACCGATCGTAGAAGCCGGTGAAGGTGAGCCCCACCGAGCCGATCTTCTGGTCGAGCGACGCCTCGCTCTTCGTGCTCTGGTATCCCTTGAGCTCGCGGGTGAGATCGTCCCAGTTGAGGACGTAGGTGGAGATGAGCGGCGTCGAGTCGGGGGGCGAGACGTTCTCCTCGATGATGTCGATGTACTCCGGGCCCTGGGATATCATCGTCATCGACGGCATCTTCGAGCTCTTTCCCCAGCCGAGACGGATCTGCGTGTTGTCGCCGAGCGAGTACTTCGCCCTGATCCGCGGGTTGAGATACGTGCCGTTCCTGCTCTCGACGATCCCCTTGTCGTTGAAGAGCCCGTCGAGGTGCAGCTTGTAGGGGGTGTACATCTCGTAGCGGAGACCCAGGTTGATCGAATAGGGCTGCATCCGCCAGAAGCCGGTGATCTCGTCCTCGAAATAGAGGTTCGCCGTGTGCAGCGCGGGGACGTCGTCGAAGGAGCGCGGCCGGTACCCGAGGTTGCCGTAGGGAGGCTCGAGGGGGTTGAAGATCTTGCCCTCGCCCCGGTTGTCGTCGAAGGTGTACTCCCCGCCGAAGAGCAGCCCGTGATCGAGGCCGAGCAGCCCGAGATCGTAGCGCACGTTCAGCTTGGTGTTGACGTTCCACTCCTCGCCGCGCGTCCAGATGCGGTAGAGATACGAGCCGACCTGCAGGATCGCCTCGTTGGTGCCGCTCTCCATCGCGTCGGTGAGGACGCGCGTGTCGGCGCCGGTGAGGGACTGCTGGTAGGAATCGCGCTTGGTGTACTTGATGTTCGCCCGCCACTCGAGCCGCATGTCGTCGCTGACCGCGAAGTCGATCGTCTGCCCGTAGATGTAGGTCTTGTCGTTGTTCTTGCGGACGACCGAGAGCGGGTCGTCCGACTTGTAGTCCTCTTCGTCGTCGACGCCGGTGTAGTAGAACTTGTTGAGCAGCGAGAGCCGGTCGTCCATGAACTTGTTGCGGATCGTGAACTGGCCGTTGTAGCGGGCGTACTCGTCGCCCTCGCGCCTGATGTTCCGCTCGCTGTAGGCGTAGTTGGCGTTGTAGGAGATCCCCGTGCCCCGCCACACGAGACCGCCGGAGAGGTTCCCCTCCTTCGTGTCGGGATTGGACTTGATCTTGAGCCGGTGGGGCTGGCGACCCATCTTGGTCTTCACCTTGACGAGCCCCGTGGTCAGATCGCCGTACTCGACCGACGGGACGCCGGTGATGACCTCGACGCTCTCGATGTTGTCGGCGGGGATCGTCCGCAGGTCGACCGCGGAGCCGGCCGTGCTCGAGACGGTCCCGCTCGCGGTGCCGGGGCCGGTCTGGAGGTTGGCGTTGTTGGAGAGGGTGATGTCGTCGATGATGATCTTCGTGCCGAAGAGGGCGGCCTGGTTGGCCGAGGCGTCCCCGCCCGTGCCGGAGGAGCCGCGGAGGATCACCTGCGACTTCTCCGAGAGCCCGGGATTCTTGGTGCGCTCGACGCCGGGGATGATATCGAGGATGTCGCCGAGGTTCGTCGAGAGCTGGTGCTCGATCTCGGCGCTCGAGATCTGGTGTGTCGTCTCGATGTTCTCGGGGAGCAGCTCGCGCTTCTCGATGACGTTGATCCCGCCCATCGAGAAGAAGATGTTCTGGCGCGGGTCGCCCGGGACCATCTCGCACTTGTAGGTCGTCACCTGCCCGCCCTCGACCTCGATGTCCTGGTAACAGGTGGCGAAGTACTCGTCCATGTGGATCGTGATGCTGTACTTGCCGGGGTCGAGGTCGAAGAAGAAGCGGCCGTTCGCGTCGGTCAGGGTGCTGATCGTCGTTCCCTGGATCGTGATCAGCGCCTTGCCCAGGGGCTGGCTCGTGTTGACGTCCATCACCCGTCCGACCAGCCGCCCGCGTCGGGCCGCGCCGGCGCCCTGGGGGGCGACGATCAGGGCGATCAGGAAAAGGATCAGGAATCCCCCCGTACGGGACATGCTCCGTGTTGCCATACGTCCTTCCTTGCCGGTCCGACATCGGGTTATCGTGTCTATTATCATTGACATATATCCAGCAGTCTCGAAGCGATAATCATTTTGCCATATCCGCCCCGCGATGTCAACGCCTATTTCCTTATCTCCCATGCAGTTGGGAAAAATGGTGGTTTTCCCTACCTTCCGGCGAACGCCTCGATTCGACGCCCCGGAGAGGACCCCGCACCGGACGGCGATCCGTTCCGTTTACACCCCCTGCCAGAAAGATACGTCGCCGGGCGTCGGGATGCCACTACCGGCGATCCATCCCCGTGCCGGGAAGATGGCGGATCCGGGACGGACGCGCCCGGACGGGCGTGCCGGAACAGGGCGACGCGCCGGAAATCGGTGGGCGGCCGCGGCGGCCCGGTCAGCGGCACACCGCGCCGAAGACCCGCAAGAGATTGCCGCCGAGCAACTTTCGAACGTCCTCCTCGCCGTGGCCGCGGTCGAGGAGGGCCGCGGTGAGCGCGGGCAGGTCAGAGACGTCCTCGAGGCCGTCCGGCGTGGCCGAGATGCCGTCGAAATCCGAGCCGAGGCCGACGTGGTCGACGCCGGCGATCCGGACCGCGTGGTCGATGTGATCGACGAGGCGCGCGATGCCGGGGCGCTCGATCTCGTCGAGGCGGGAACGGTACTCCGGCCAGAGCGAGTTCCACGCCGTCTCCATGTCGCCGCCGCAGAGTCCGGTGAGCTCCCGGCGGCGGCCCCGCATCTCCTCCCAGAGGACGTTCACCCGGTCGAGGTAGCCCTTGTCGAGGAAGCCGGCGAAGAAATTGACGCAGACGACGCCGCCGTTCCCGGCGAGCGCCCGGAGCATGTCGTCGCTGATGTTGCGCGGGATGTCGCAGAGCGCGCGCATGCAGGAGTGCGAGACGAGGACGGGATTGGCCGTCTCGCGGAGGACGTCGAAGAAGGTGCTGTCGGCGGCGTGCGAGAGATCGATCACCATGCCCAGCCGGTCCATCTCGGCGACGACCGCGCGGCCGAGATCGTTGAGTCCGCCCCAGCGGATCGTGTCGTTCGCCGAATCGGCCCAGTTGTTCGTGTTGTTCCAGGTCAGGGTCATGCAGCGCACGCCGAGGCGGTGGTAGTCGCGGAGGACGCCGAGGTCGTCCATGATCGCGTGCCCCCCCTCGACGCCGATCACGGCGGCCGTCCGCCCCTCCTCGACGATCCGCCCGACGTCGCCGCCGCCAAGGGCCACCTCGAAACGGTCGGGGTGCGCGCGCGCCGTCTCCCAGATCCCGTCGATCATCCGCAGGGTCCGCTGGATGTACTCCCCCTCCGGGTAGTCGGGATTGATCCAGCAGGCGAAGATCTGCGCGTCGAGCCCGCCCTCGGCCATCCGCGGCAGGTCCATGTGGCCGTCGGCGAGACGCTCGCCGAGGTCGACCGGATCGCGGCGGACCAGCCGCATCGCCGTGTCGCAATGAGCGTCGAAGACCAGCGCCGCGTGGTGGATATCCATGAACGAATGATACCGCATCGGAGACGCGGAGCGAAAAGAAAACGCGGGCCGGGGGCCCGCGCCGGGTCGATCGGTCACGCGATCGCGCCGCTCAGTGGACGAGCTTGGCGCCCGTCGCGGCGTCGCCGTAGACGTAGAGGGCGTAGGGCAGGATGCTCTTCGTGCTCCTGATGCAGTAGTCGAGGTTCGTCGGCCCGCTGAAGCGGATGTCCGGGCTGTTCGAGGCGAAGAAATCCCAACCGCCCTGGTTGCCGGCCGTCGCGCCGCCGATGTAGGCGACGTCCTCGATGACCTTCCCGCCGTAGAACTCGAGCCAGACCGTGTTGATCGTGGCGGGGAACTCGTTCTCCATGGCGTAGTAGGAGGTGAGGGCGATCTGGATGTTCTTGACGTTCTGGAGGACGACTGCCACCTCGGCAGCCTTCTTCGAGCGGTAGAAGTTCGACATCACGATCGTCGCGAGAAAGCCGATGATCTCGATGACGATGAAGAGCTCGAGCAGGGTGAATCCGCCGACGCCCAGGCGGCCGAGGAACGACCTCTTGCCGCGGTCGCCGCGACGCCGGAAACCGTATATCAATGCGCGCATGCGTCGCAAGATGCACTCCTCCCGCGTGATTGAGCGTTTATATCATGCTCCGGGGGGGAGTGTGCAATAATCGTGACAATCCACGGCGGACCGCAGCCTGCCGGAATCAGAAATCGACCGCTTCGACCCGCTTCACCTCGGGGATGCGCTCCTTGAGGACCCGCTCGACGCCGAAGGCGAGCGTCATCTGCGACATCGGGCAGCCCGCGCAGGCGCCTTTCAGCTTCACCCTGACGACGCCGTCGACCACCTCGACGAGTTCGATGTCTCCGCCGTCGGCCTGGAGGCTCGGCCTGATCTCCTCGAGAACCTTTTCGACCTGTTCGTTCATCATTCGCTCCTTGCCCGTGGTATCGGTCGTTGCCGGCGCCCCCTGGCGGGACGCTTCCTGAATGATAGTACAGCGCCGCCCGGCGGCCAAGCCCTATCCGGCCGGCGGGTCACGCGGCGCGTACCGGGGGAAAAACGGCTTGTTTCGCGCCACCCGGATTCGTATGTTTCATCGTGGTGCCAGTATCCCCTGGAGCACCGCTCTCAGATGGCTCGACTCTTGCACGAACGGCCCCGTTTGCGGGGTATCCGTGCGTCCGTTCGTCGACGGCCGCCCGGCGACCCGCGGGGGCAGCAGTCCTTGACGCCTTCAAGGCGCTGCATCGCATGCCACCACATCAGCAAGGAGACGCACGCCCCATGAAATCGTCCCACCGCCTGCATTGGACCGTTATCCTCCCCCTCCTCGTCGCCATCGCGCTCTGCCTCGCCGTTCCGGCGGGCGCCGACGAGAAGAGCGAGCAGGAACGCATCGACGAGATCAACCGCCGGATCGCCGAGAGCGGCGGGCACTGGACCGCGGGTCACACGACCGTGGGGAGTTTGTCCCCCGAGGAGAGGAAGATGCGGCTCGGCCTGCTGCCCACCCCGCCCGACGTGCTGGCGCGCACGCCCCTCTACGCGCCGTCGGCCACCGCGGCGCTCCCCGACGTCTTCGACTGGCGGACCCTCGACGGGACGACACCGTCCAAGAACCAGGGGAACTGCGGTTCCTGCTGGGCCTTCGCCGCGACCGGCCAGGTCGAGGCGCACATCCGCATCTTCGACGGCCGGATCGAGGACCTCTCCGAGCAGGCGATCGTCGACTGCAACACCCGCGGCGCGAGCTGCGACGGCGGCTGGGCCTACGCGGCCTACGAGGTCTTCCGCGACTACGGGGCGGTCCAGGAGAGCTGCGTACCCTACCAGGCGCGCGACGACCTGCCCTGCACGCAGACGAGCTGCGAGGTGGTCGGCCGGATCTCCAGCTGGAGCTACATCCCCAACAGCGTCGACCAGATCAAGCAGGCGATCTACGACACCGGCCCGGTGGCGACGTCGATCACGGTGCTGGACAACCTCTACAACTACGTGTCGGGCTGCTACTCGAGCGACACGGAGGACGTCGTCAACCACGGCATCCTCATCGTCGGCTGGGACGACAACCAGTGCGGCGGCGAGGGCGCCTGGATCATCAAGAACTCCTGGGGCGACGACTGGGGCCAGGACGGCTTCGGATACATCAAGTACGGCGTCTGCAACATCGGGACGAGCACCTACCAGATCTCCTACATCCCCAGCAACGTCTACGTCCGCGTCGACGCGCCGACCGGCGGGGAGAGCATCGACGTCGGCGACGACTACCTCGTCGAGTGGACGCTGCAGCGCGAGACCCCCGACTCGATCGCCGTCTATCTCAGCATCGACAGCGGCGAGAACTGGGACTACACGATCGCGAGCGGCCTGCTCGGCGCGCCGACCTCGCTGCTCTGGACCGTGCCGAACCTGCCCGTGACGACGGCCCGCGTGAAGGTCGTCGCCTGGTACGGCGGCGACATCGGCGGCTTCGACGACAGCGACGCCGACTTCACGATCGTCGGCGCCCCCTACCGGTACGCATCCCCGACGGGCGGGGACGTCTATCCCTACTCGATCCCCGCGTGGGCGGCCGTCGACATCCGCGACGCCATCGCCGCGTCCGTGGCGGGCGACACGATCGCCGTCGCCGCCGGCACGTACACCGGCGCCCTCACCGTGTCGAAGAGCATACACCTGCTCGGCGGCTACGACGCCTCCTTCCTGGCGCGCGACCCGTCCGTCCATACGTCGACGGTCAACGGGAACGGCTCGATCGTCTCCTTCATGAACGTCGCCGGCGACTGCGGCATCGAGGGCTTCACCATCACGGGCGGCACGGGGCGCGAGGCGCAGATACCGTGGCTGGCGCTCTACGGCGGCGGGATCTTCAGCTACAACGCCTCTCCCGTCATCCGCGGCAACGTCATCACCGGCTGCGGCTACGCCGGCCAGACCAACTTCACCGGCGGCGGCGGAATCGCCGCCTACGGTGGCGCGGTGACGATCGAGGACAACGAGATCGTCGCCTGCGCGGCGAACGGCGGCGGCGGGATCTACCTCTACCAGACGACCGCGACGATCCGCGGCAACCATATCGAGGGGAACGCCCCGAACGCCCTCTACAACGGCTCGAAGTACGGGGGCGGCATCTACGCCAACCATGCACCGGCGTACCTCGAGGACAACTCGATCGAGAACCACTCCGGGTACCTGCGCGGGGGAGGCCTCTACGCGAAGCTCTGCCACGTCGAGATGTCGGGCGACACCGTCTCGTCGAACGAGACCGTGGACGTCGGCGGCGGCCTCTGCTTCGATCACGCCACGGCGATCCTGGCGAAGGTCGTGGTCGGCGGCAACACCTCCTCCTCCACCGGGGGAGGCATCTACGCCCGCGCCGGCAACACCCAGATGACGAACTCCCTCGTGTACGGGAACGCCTCCTCGATCATCGGGGGCGGCATCTACGCCGACAGCACGTGGGGCGAGATGGCGAACAACACGATCGACCGCAACACGGCCGTCTACGGCGGCGGCAACCTCTTCCTCTCGCAGCCCGCCCCGACGACGATCAAAAACAACCAGATCACCTACGGCGGCACGTACGGCTTCCAGGCGAGCACGCTCGCCGGCGTCGTCTTCCGCTACAACAACCTCTACGGCAACACGGGCGGCGACGTCTTCGGCGTGACGCCCGACTCGACGAACTCGGGCTTCGCCCCCCTCTACGCCGACACGGCGGCCCTCGACTACCATTTGCTCGTGCATTCGAGGGCCATCGACGCCGGCGACCCCGACGGACCGGCCGATCCCGACAGCTCCCCGGCCGACATCGGCATGTTCGGCGGACCGGCGGCCGATCCGGCCGCGCCGGCGCGCGTGACGGGCCTCGTCGCCGCCGCGACCGGCGACGAGACGATCCGACTCACCTGGGACGCGCCGGCCCCCTCGGGGATCGCCTTCTACGCAATCTACGCCGACACGGCGGCCGCGTTCGCGCCGGCCGAGCCGGTCTGCGTCGACAGCGTTCCGGCCGGCACGCTCCTCTACGATCACGAGCCCGTCGCCGGCTGCCGGTGGTACCGCGTCTCGGCGGTCTCGGCCGCCGGGTACGGGGGCGGGTACAGCGGCGAGGCGACGGCCTGCACGGCCGGCGCCGACGCGCCGCCGGTCGTGACCGTCGTCGCGCCGAACGGCGGCGAGACGGCCGGGATCGGCGACACGCTCGACATCCGCTGGATCGCCACGGACGACGTCCTCGTCGATTCGATCGACGTCTACGTCTCCTACGACGCCGGCTCCGCGTGGTCGCTCATCGCGGGCGGCGAGTTGAACGATTCGCTCTTCTCGTGGATCGTCCCCTCCGGCACGAGCGACTCCTGCCTCGTCCGCGTCGTCGCGTGGGATTCCTCGCTGCAGACGGGCGGGGACGAGAGCGATTCCCTCTTCGCGATCGAGGATCTGACCGCCGTCGGCGACGACACCGGCGGCGACGTCCCCGAGACGCCCGCGTGGGTCAACGCCCTCGAGCCGAACTATCCGAACCCCTTCAACGGCACGACGACCCTCCGCTACTCGCTCGCCGAGCCCGCGTTCGTGGAGCTGGCGATCTACAACCCGGCGGGGCAGCGGATCCGCATCCTCGAATCGCGGCGCCGCGGGGCGGGCAGCCACGAGGCGGTCTGGAACGGGCGCGACGAGGCGGGACGCCCCGTGACCTCGGGCGTCTACTTCGCCCGCATCGCCGCGGGCAAGTACCGCCAGACCCGAAAGATTGTCTATCTCCGGTAGGCCGGTTCGTGTACACTGTCGCGACGGAAGCCTCCGCGCCATGCCGGCGCGGGCTTCCGTCGCCGCGTCTATGGCACACGAGCACCGTCATCACCCGACCGACCTCGCCGAGGGCCGCCGCATCACCTGGGCCGGCATGGGGATCAACGCCGTCCTCATCATCCTGAAGATCGGCGGCGGCATCCTCGGGCGGAGCCGCGCGCTCCTCGCCGACGGCTTCCACTCGGTAAGCGATCTCGTCTCCGACGTCTTCGTCCTCGTCGGGCTCCACTTCTTCCGCAAGGAACGCGACCGCGACCACCCGTACGGGCACGGCAAGATCGAGACGCTCGTCACGCTCGCCGTCGGCGTCCTGCTCGCCGTCGCCGCCTTCCGCATCGGTTTCGACGCGGCCGTCGCGCTCCGCCGCGGCGCGCCCCCGTCGCCCGGGCGGTTCACGATCCTGATCGCGGCGCTCTCCCTCGTCTCCAAGGAGCTCCTCTACCGGGCCACGGTGCGGATCGGCATGCGCCTGCGCAGCGAGGCCCTCGTGGCGAACGCGTGGCACCACCGCTCCGACGCCTGGTCGTCGGCGGTCACCTTCGTGGGAATCACCCTCGCCGTCTTCGTGCCCCGCCTGCGCATCCTCGACGCGTACGCAGCGCTGCTCGTCTCCTTCTTCGTCTTCAAGATCGCCGTGGAGATCGGCTGGGCCGCGGCCAGGAAGATCATCGACACGTCGCCGCCGCAGGAGCTCATCGATCGCATCGCCCGGGAGATCGAGGCGGTCCCCGGCGTGCTCGATTGCCACGACCTGCACGGCCGGTACTACGCCGACCTGATAAGCATGGAAGTCCACGTGGGCGTCGATCCGGCGATCACCGTCTCCGCGGCGCACCGGATCGCCGACGCGGTCTCGGAGCGGGTGACCGACCGGTTCGACGAGGTCTCGAGCCTCCTCGTCCACCTCGACCCCCACGGGGAAGACACAACGGAAGGAACGGGATGAGAAAGGTCGAATTCTACCGTCACAACATCGGCGACGACGAGATCGAACGGGTCAACGAGGTGCTGCGCTCGCTCTTCATCACCACGGGGGACGCGGTGAGCGAGTTCGAGCGCGAGCTGGCCGGCTACCTCGGCCTCCCGCACGCCGTGGCGGTGACGAGCTGCACGTCGGCGATGCAGCTCGCCCTCATCGCCGGCGGCATCCGCCCCGGCGACGAGGTGATCACGACGCCCCTCTCCTTCGTCGGCACGGCCAACAGCATCATCATGGCGGGCGGGACGCCCGTCTTCGCCGACGTCGAGCGCTCGACGGGCAACATCGACCCGGCGGCGATCGAGGCGGCGATCGGGCCGAGAACGCGCGCGCTGCTCCCCGTCCACCTCTACGGCCAGTGCTGCCGGATGGACCGGATCCGCGAGATCGCCGACCGGCACGGTCTCCTCGTCGTCGAGGACGCAGCGCACGCCCTCGAGGCCGACTGGCGCGGGAAGCGCTCGGGACACTGGGGGGATTTCGCCTGCTTCTCCTTCTACGCGACGAAGAACATCACCTCGGGCGAGGGCGGGGCGATCTCGGCGAAGACGGACGAGCACGTCGACCTTCTCCGCAAGCTGCGCCTGCACGGGATGAGCCGGCATGCGATCGACCGCTACACGAAGCATTTCCGGCAGTACGACGTGGACACCTTCGGCTGGAAGTGCAACATGGACAACATCCATGCCGCCCTGCTCATCGGCCAGCTCAGGAAGGTGGGCGAATGGCGGGCCCGCCGGCAGGAGATCTGGGAGCGGTACGCGGCCGCCCTCGCCGGAATCGACGGGATCGAGCTGCACGAGGCGCTCCCCGACGGCGTGCACAGCTACCACCTCTTCACCTTCCTCGTCGACGCCGACCGGCGGCTGCGGATCATGGACCGGCTCCAGGACCGCGGGATCGGCCTCTCGCTCAACTTCCACCCGATCCACCTCTTCACGTGGTACCGCGAGACCTTCGGCTACGCCGAGGGGATGTTCCCCGTCGCCGAGGAGATCGGCCGGCGGACGATCAGCCTCCCCCTCTACCCGAAGCTCGCCGACGAGGAGATCGATTACGTCGTCGACAACGTCCGCGAGGCGATGCGGGAGCGGTGACACGGGAGGGATCCGATGAAACGAATCGCGGTGCTCGCCGCGGCCGTCGCCCTGGCCGCGGGCTGCGCGGCGCCAGACGAGGCGCCCGTCCCCGAAGACGCCGTCGCCGACTACGCCCGGTCGCCGGGGCCCGCGGCGTTCGAAGAGCTCTACCTCTCGCTGCGCGGGGCGGGAACCGACTCCCTCGCGGCGGCGATCGACATCTGCCGCCTGCACCTCGCCGAGATCGAGCGCTGCCTCGACACCCTCCGCCTGCACCACGGCGAGCTCGACCGTCGCTGCAGGCGGCATTTCGCGCAGGTACAACTCGACATGGGCCGCACGCGGGAGGCGGCCCGCCTCTTCGAACAACTCTGCGCCGAGGAGCCGGACTACGCCTGCCCCTTCCACAAGCTGGGCATCGCCTACCGCGATCTCGGCCGACTCGGGGAGAGCCTCGACTGCCTGCGCCGCTCGGCCGAGCTCGCGCCGGATCACCGCTCGTGCTTCGACGACCTCGCGCGCACCCTCATCGCCCTGGACCGGCCCGGCGAGGCCCTCGAGGCCTTCGAGGAGGGCTGCCGGAACTCCGAAATCGCCCCCGGCGACCCGGACCGCGAGTCGCTCGCAATCGAGGCGGAGTTCCTCTACCTCGACCTGCTCGAGCGCTGCGGCCGGGGCGGGGAAGCTGCGGCGCAGCTCGCGCGGCTCCGCCGCGAGGCACCGGGCGACCGGCGGCTCGCCGGATACGATTGATCCGCCGGAAACGAGACTCGCCGAAATGAATCGGGGGAGCGGCCCGTGCCGCTCCCCCGTTCGTTTTCCAATCGCCCGGGGCCCGTCACCTGAGCAGCACCATCTTTTTCGAGAGCCGCTCCTTGCCCGCCGCGAGGCGGTAGAAGTAGATGCCGCTCGAGCAGGCCTTCCCGCGCGCGTCGCGGCCGTCCCACGCGGCGACGTGCTCGCCGGCAGGGAGCGTCCGGTCGACGAGCGTGGCCACGAGCCGCCCGGACACGTCGAAGACGTCGAGCCGCACCGGGCAGCCTGACGGCAGCCGGAAGCGGATCTCCGTCGCGGGGTTGAAGGGGTTGGGGCGGTTCTGGCCGAGGGCGAGCGGCAGTCGCGGCACCTCGACCGGCTCCGTCTCGAAGAGCACGCGCGGCTCGTCGGCCCCCGGCTTTTCGCAGGCGACGCGGTAGACGTAGCTCGCCCCGCCGGGGGCCTCCCGGTCGACGAAGGTGAAGACGAGATCATTTCGCTCGATGCGGGCCGCATCGAGCGCCGTCCACCCGTCCGCCCCCTCGACCGCGCGGGAGACGACGAACGAGACGTCGTCGTCGATCTCGGAGAGCGTCCAGGTGAGCTCGATGCCGCCGCCAGAGAAGGCCGCGTCGAAACTCTCGAGGAGGGTCCCCGGCAACCAGCAGTCGTTCAGGTAGAGATGCGTCATGACGTAGCACGGCTGGAGCGGGTAGCCGGCATCGCAGTTGGCGAACTGTATGACGCCCACGTCGGGATGCGGAACGATCCGGATGCTCGACGCGTTCATGTCGGTCAGGTAGCAGGTCTGGCGGAAGAGCCAGGTCCATTCCATCGAGCATTCGGAGAGACAGGCGCTCATCCCGGTCGCGAGACTGCCGAGATAGACGGAGAGGAGCGGACTGTCGGTCACCGTCGCCGGTATGACGTTCTGCGGGTATGAGATCATGAACTCGGCGCACATCATCCCCCGGTCGCTCGGCAGGCACCACACCCACATGTCGAAGGGGATGAAGCCGCCGGGGCTCTCGAAACAGGAGTTCGTATGCTGCCCGTCGAGGAAGAGTCCGACGTAGCCGGCCGGGGGCAGGGTGACCCGCCTGAACTCGAGGCGGCTGTCCGGAACGATGACGTTCCCCTGCCGGTCCTCGACCCCCGTGACGGACAGGGTATAGTAGACGTTCGGCGCGGGCGACTCGGCGAGCGTCAAGGAGACGCGGTCGCCGGACGGCACGGCGCTTGTGATGGCGATCGTCTCCGACGGGTAGTCGCTCATCCAGGCGGCATAGTGCGACGGGTCGCCCGCGGTCGTCGTGTCGACCGGCTCGGAGAAGCGCACCGAGAGCCCCGTCGCGCCGACGATGCCCACCGAGACGAGCTCGGGGGGCGTCGTGTCGAGGGCGGTGAACTCGACGCTCGAACCGGGGACGATCGGGTTGCCGGCGAGATCGACGACATCCGATACGGTCAACCGGTAGAGGACGCCGTACTCGAGCGTCTCCACGGTGAGGCGGACGGCCGCGGGATCGGCCAGCGGCGAGGCCGCCACAACCGCGTGGAGCTCTGCCGTGTCGGCAGCCGCCGCGAGACGGTAGTTCGCCGCCACGGCGAGCGAGGCCGGGTCCATCCGCTCGTCGAAGACGACGTCGACGACGGTCCGGGAGACCGCCCCGGCGCTCACGATGGCCGGCGGGAGGGAGTCGGGAAGCACGAAGGTCATCGCGGTCCCCGAGACGGTGGGATTCCCCTCGAGGTCCTCGACGCCGACCGCCTCGGCGACGTAGACGACGTATCGCTCGAACCGCCCGTCGACGACAAGCCGCACCCGGTCGCCCGCCGCGAGGAGCGACGCCGACAGGACGGCGAGCTCCTCCTCCGGCAGGCCGGAGGGAACAACCGCGTAGTGCGCGGGATCGGAGGCGGTCGCCCCGTCGAGGATCTCGTCGAAGTACAGGACGGCCGAGGAGTCGCTGTCGGCGCCGACCGCGTCGAGGGTCGGCGGGAAGACGTCAGCGAGGGCGAAGACGTACTCGTTTTCCGGCCCCACGGGGTTGCCCGAGCGGTCCTCGACGCCCGGCGCGCCGAGACGGTACGGCGTCTCGAATGCAAGGGCCTCGCCGAGCTCGAGGGTGACGGAGAATCCGTCCGCCTCGGGAACGGCCGACGAGATCGGCACGGAGTCGGCCGGGGCGCCCTCGGGCGCGAGCGACCAGTTTTCCGTCTCCCCCGCCGACGCGCTCGACACCGGCTCGTCGAACCAGACGAGGAGCCGGCTCGGCGAGAGGGCCTCGACCGAGTCGATTGCCGGGGCCGTCGTGTCCGGCCAGACGAAATCCGCCCAGCTTCCCTCCGCGATCTCGCGCCCGACGAGATCCCGCACGTTCGACACGGAGACGGTGTAGGTGCTGTAATGCCAGAGAGGCGCGCCGAGCGTGAGCGTGACGGTGACGGTGTCCGGGCCGAGCACGGCCCCGGTCACCGGGAGCTCGCTCGACGGATTGTGGTCGTGGAAGACCGCGTAGTTGGATGCCTCCGTCGCGGAGGCATCCTCGACCGGCTCGCTGAAGACGACGTCGACGAGGTACTCGCCGGCGCCGACGGCGTGGTCGATCATCGGCGGCAGGTGGTCGCTCGGATGGAAATCGACCTCGCGCCCGGGGCCGACCTCGTTCCCGACGATGTCCTCGGCGCCGGCGGCGCTGAGGGTATACCAGACGGTCGCGTCGAGGGAGCCGCCGAGAACCAGGTCGAAGGTCTGTAGCCCGGCGCCGGGATAGACCGAGTCGACGGGCACGACGACGGTCGAGTCGTCACGCTCCCACACCCCGTAGCTCGCCGGGTCCATCGTCGGTCCCAGGCCCATCATCTCGCTGAAGGTCACGCGGACCCGTTCGAGCGTGAGCGCCTCGACGTCGGTGATCGACGGCCGGTCGCGCTCGGGCATCACGAACCATTTCTCGTCGTATTCCGGATCGATTTCGAGCCCCGCCTCGTCGGTGACCCCCTCGGCCCGCAGGGTGTAGCGGCGGCTCTCGACGAGGCTGTCGGCGAGGGTGAGCCGGGAGCACCAGTATCCCTCGTACGGCTCCCAGGGAGCCGCTTCCGCGGCGACGACGTCGACCTCGACCGAGGGATCGAAGTACTCGAAGAGGGTGAAATTGGCCGGATGGGCGATCGACGCCGAATCCATCGGCTCGTTGAAGCAGGCCAGGATCGTCGTGTAGTCCTCGGCGGTGATGGCCATCAGCCGCGGCGGGGTGATGTCGCCGACGGTGAAATCGACCGTGGTGCCTGGAGGCACGGGATTCCCGGCGAGATCCTCGACCCCGGAGACGGCGAGGGTGTAGAACGCCGTCGAGACGAGTTCCCCGCCGAGGACGAGCCTGGCCGTGGCCCCCTCGACGAAGACGTTCGACACGGGCACCTCGGCGGACGGGTTCGTCCTCGGGTAGACGCGGTAGTGGCCGACGTTCGCGCCGCTCGCCGGATCGATCGGCTCGGTGAAGACGACCTCGACCTGCGAGAGGGAGAGGGCGCGGACCGAGAGGACGCCGGGAGGCTGCAGATCGTCCACGGAGAACCACACGCCGTTCGGCCCGACGGGGTTGCCGGAGAGGTCGACGACGTCGTCGGCGCGCACGAGGTAGCTCTCCCCCGCCTCGAATCCCGGGGAAACGGCCAGGTCGACCGTCCAGCCGTCCGCGCGGAGATGCGCCGACCCGACCGCCGGCACGGGAGCGGACCCCGCCGGCGTGATGGAGTAGTTATCGATCTCTTCCGCCATCGCCGGTTCGAGGGGTTCGGAAAACACCAGGACGAGGAGGGATTCCGACGAAACGGAGGCCGAGAGGATCGTCGGAGGATCGGCATCCTGCCCCATGAAGGTGGCCGGGGACCCGGCGAGGGGATAGCCGGCCATGTCGACGAGGTTCGACGCCCGGAGCGTGTATCCCACGCCGGAGACGAGGGGTATGGCGAGCTCGAGGAGGGCGACGTCGCCCCCTCCCGAACGCTCGGCGCTGACGACCTCGATCGGAGAATCGGGCCAGCCCGTCTCGTAGACGAGGTAGTTCGCCGGGTCGTCCATGCCGTAGGGGAAGAGGATCTCGCTGAACCGCGCCACGAGCGACCGCGAGCCGGTCACCGACACCATGCCGTGCATCGGCGGCGTGACGTCGAGCGGACAGCTCTGGTTGAGGCAGAGATCGGGATACGGCACTGCCGGCTCGATCGGGAAGAGCTCGAGGCAGGTGGCCACCTTGACCATTCCCGCCGTCGGGTGGTCGACGACACGAACGGAGGCGGGCTGCCCGTCCATCACGACGATGGTCTGGCGGCACGCCCAGGTCCAGTCGTCGCGGCAGGAGAGGAAGCAGATGCTCGCTCCCGTGGCGGGCGCCCCCAGGATCACGGAGACGTCCGGGTGGACGCTGAGGTTCGTCGGCACCACGGTGGACGAGAACTCGAGCGCGAACTCGGCGCACATCATCCCGTTCACGCCCGGGCGGCACCAGACCCACATCTCCACCTGTTCGAAGGGGGCGCTCGTCGATGCGTCGGCATCGGCGTGCAGGCTGTCGACGTAGAGACCGATCGTTGCGATGGGCGGCGCCTGCGCCGCCGCCGCCACCGCAATGAGCGACGACAGGACGAGCGCGGCCGCCGCGAGGCGTACGCGTGTCATGGACCCCTCCATTCTCCTCGATTGTCGGTGAGTCGTTGGCAGTGCTTCGTTTCCGCATCCTCCCCGCGGGCGTGCGCAATCCAGTACCAGGCCGATGGACGCCCGGCATATTGATGAGACGGTGGATCTGTCGCGATTTCCGCCGGAATTATATCATGATTTCAGGGTTTTTTCAACCTCCAGCCCGGGAAGACCCGCCCCCGGGAGACCGGGATGGGCCGTCCGGGGCGTGAAACCCGGATGGTGCCCGCTCGAGGACGTTCCTACCGGATCAGTGCGCGGTAGACGATCCGGCCGGTCTCCCCCGGCGCGAGGACGACGGGGGCCTGTCGCGAGAACACGAGGCGCAGCGTGCGGGTGGCCGGGTCATAGAGGGCCTCGTCGGCGTCGGACGGGTCGGCGGTGAGGTAGACGGGCGCGCCGCCCCGGACCCACTCGATGTCGAGCCCCGGCCCGAAGGCGTCCATGATGAGATCGACCTCCGCGGGCAGCGGGTCGGCGATCTCGATCTCCCGCACGTCGACGAGGCCGGGGTTGGTGAACTCGATGGTGTAGGTGATGACGTCCCCCGGGTGCGCCTCCGGCAGGTCGACGCTCTTGACGAGATCGAGCTCGCCGGTGGCGCTGGCGATCACCGTCACCCGCCCCCGGACGCTGTCGTTGAAGTAGGGCTTGTCCTGTTTCGCTCCGTCGACGATGACGTCCCATGAGCCGGCGAGGCAACCGGCCGGCACGGTGACCGACAGCAGGTAGAGGCCGGCGGGCACGCCGCGCAGTCCATCGGTCGAATCGCCCGCGGCGACCGTCCAGCCGGTTGGAGCCGTCCACGTGAGGTCGAAGGCGTCCGTCCCCTCCTCGTTCTGCGCCTCGACGAGGAAGAGGACCGTCTCGCCGGGAAGGGCGGTTTGCGCGGACTCGCCGCCGAGACCCGAGCCGGCCGGCCCGTAGATCCCGTCTCCGTCGCCGTCGATGAGGAGATCGGTCTCGTTCCCCGAGCCGACCGTTACGTTGGCCGTCACGCTCTCGCGAACGAGCGGGTTCGCCTCGGAGACGCCGTCCAGGATCGTCAGCTCGGTGTTGTAGGGCGCCCCCCCGGGGATCGCCACGCGGAGCCAGAGGGTCCGGCGCTCGCCCGGCAGGAAGGCCGGCGTCGTCCAGGGCAGGGCGTGGGCGACGGCGCCGTCGTCGAGGAGGGCCGTCCAGCCGCCGCCGGGGCCGGTCCACGAGACGGCGAAGGAATCAACGAGCCCGCCGTCGTTGCGTATCTCGACGGGGAAGACGACCGTCGCGCCCGGCGTGCCGGCGACCGTCGAGGAGCCGCCGAGCCCGGCGCCGGTCAAATCGACGATCCCCGCGCCGCTCCCGCCGATCACCATGTCGAGGCGGGGGGCGACGACGCCGGCGACCGCCGTGACGGCGTCGCGAACGAGCGCGTCCGAGCGGGAGCGCGCATACAGGACCGTCCCGTAGTCGCCGCCGGCGAGGCCGCCGGGCACGTCGACGGCGAGCACGTACGACGCGGCGCCCCCCGCGGGGATAGGCGCGGTCGTGAAAAGCGAGGTGCGCGTGGCCCCGCCGTCGGCGACCGTCGCCGACAGGGGGGCGTCCGTCCGCCACCAGACGGCGAAGGAGTCCTCCCGCGCGCCGTCGTTCCGCAGCTCGATCGCGAATCCGATCGTCTCGCTTCCCGCGGTCTCCGTGCGGGCGTACCCGCCGCCGCCGTCCGGATCGACGACGCCGGCGCCGTCGCCGTCGACGAGGAGATCGGCGAGGAAGCTCGACGGCACGACGTCGACCCCGAGCGTTGCCGAATCGACGAACCGGGCGTCGGTCGTGGAGACGGCGTCGAGGATCGAGGCGTACGAGCCGACCGCCGCGCCGGCCGGGATCGCGATCCTCGCCTCGAGGGCGAGGATCCCCCCGGGAGCGACCGGCGGGGTCGTCCAGGGGAGCGCGTGTTCGGCGACGCCGTCGAAGACAACGACCGTCCAGCCGGCGGGGGAAGAGACGGACAGTGTGAAGGAGTCGGCGCCGGGACCTTCGTTCTCGACGCCGATGAGGCAGGAGACCGTCTCCCCCCCTTCGCCGCTCTGGAGAAAGGTTGCCCCCGCGCCGGTGCCCGCGAGGCCGAAGAGGTCGTCGCCGTCGCCGCCGGCGATGAGATCGACCCGGCGCGTCGCGACGACGGAGACGTCGTCGACGAACGCCCAGGTCTCGTACTCGTTGTCCTCGCCGTTGCGCTGCCGGAAGTGCACGCGGATCGTCTGGCCGGCGTAGGCGGAGAGGTCGGCCGTCACGCCGATCCAGCCGCTGTCCTTGAAGCTGTAGTTCACCTCGCCGAAGGAGGCCCGGACGAGCTCCTCGAGGACGGTGCCGGCCGGGTCCCTGATCTCGACGACGAAGGGGTCCCGGTCGATCCCGTCGTAGCCCTGCTGGCGGTACCGGAACGCGAGCGTCGCGCCGGTGACGAGGGCCGGGATCGCGACGTCCTGCTCCATGAAGCCGTAGCGCCGCCGCTGCGGCCGGGCGTACTTGAAGCCGAGGAGCGCGGAGTAATTACCCGTGAAGGGCAGGTCGAGCGTGACGAGGTGGTCGGCCCAGGTCGGGTTCGTCGGCCCGGAGACGTTCGCCGCACCGTGCGTCCACGCCGGGTCGAAGCCGCCGCTCTCGAAGCCGCCGCCGGCGACCAGCTCGGCGGAGGCGGCCGGCGCCGCGGCGGCGAGAAGCGCGGCGAGGAGCGCCGCGGCCGCGAACGGCATGCGCATCGTTTTCGCGGCGAGGCGCACGCGGCCCGCCGCCCGTCCAATCTCTTTCCGTCTCGTCAGTCCGTCCGTCATCGTCGCTCCCGTTCCGTCGCGGCACACCCTACATGCCGTGGAATAACCGCATGATCTTCTCGTCGAATTTCATCTTGAGCGTCACGTGGAAGCCGTGCCGCGTGAAATCGTTGTCCGGCGAGTCGTCGTTTCGGTGGCCGCCGAGATCGTACCCGGCCCCGAGCCACACGTTCCCGGCGAGGACCCGTCCCGCCTCGAGCCCGCCGCCCCAGCGGAGGGTGCCCGTCTCGACCTGGTGCACGACGCGGAGGGTGGCGCCGATGTCCCACCGCCGGCCGAAGGTCCTGACGACGTGCGCCTGCCAGAGGAAGGAGGAGGAACTCGCCGTCCACGACCTGAAGGTGTTCTCCACCCACCGGGCCGCCGTCTTCCCCTCGATCTCCCAGCACGGCACGGGACGCCAGTTCGCCTCGATCGAGGTCTCGAGGACCCGGTCGACCGCGTCGGGGTGGGCGGGGCTGTTCTTCTCCCAGTTCGTTCGCACGAGGCCGAGGAAAACGAGGGGTCTCGTGCCCGCCCGCATCGAGAGCCCGAGGGTGCTCTTGCCCTTGATGCGGTCGGCCCCGTCGTTCTCGTCGTCGTACCAGAGGTCGCCCGTCGCCAGCGCGGCCCAGCCGCCGCCGAGCCGGCGGAGCGCGGCGAGGTTGAGGAGATGCTTCCGCCGCGACTCCTCGAGGCGGATCTCGTAGTCGCCCTTGAGCTTGACCGCCTCGTCGGACGGCGTCCAGACCCAGCCGGTGGCGACGGCGAGGAAATCCTCGTCGTCTTTGCCGCTCACCGTGGCGAGCCGCTCGGCCGAGACGGTGCCGGTCAGGGCGGGTGAGAGACGGAAGCGGTTCTCGAGCCCGACCGTCGCCTGCCCGCGCTCGCCGCCCGCCGCCCCCTCGAGGCGGTAGCGGCTGAAGGCGTTGAGATCGTCGGTGATCCGCGACTCGAGGCCGAACTGCGTCAGGTGGCGCGTGCCGCTCCGCCCGCCGGTGCGGTACTCGTGGCGGAGATCGGCGGCGAGGCCGCGCCACAGTTTCCAGGAGAGTTTCGCCTGGAGGCGGTTCGGATACTCCTCCACCTCGTCGCCCGCGACGATCTGGTCGAGCTGCAGCTCGCCCTTCATGCGGCCCCGCTCGAGGCCGGCGCCGGCGCGGAAAAGCAGCGCGTCGTGCGTCCCCTCGCCCGTCTCCCCGTGCGACGCCCCGGCAAGGCCGAGGTCTGCCCGGAGGCCGCCCTCCCGCCAGCGGCCGACGAGGTCCCAGTATCCCCGGCGCTCGTCGCGCTCGCGGAAGCGGTGCTCGTACCCCGAGGCGGCGATCGAGAGGCGGCGGTCGAAGCGCAGGCCGAACCGGCCGCCGACCTTCCGGGAACCGAGCTCGGTCTTGCCGCCGGAGAAGGAGGGGTTGAAGAAGTTGCCGTCGATGTCGCGGAAGTACGCCTCCCAGGAGATCGCCTCCGCGTGGTTTCCGCGCAGCCGGGCGCGGAAGGCGTCGGCGCCGCCGAGGAGGAACGTCTCGCTGTGCGCGTACTCGCTCTCGAGGCGCACGCCGGGCCGCAGCGGGCCGGCGACGTCGAAGCCGACGAGGGAGGCGTTCTCCTCCCCCTCCTCCTCGAGGACCGCCGTCACGCCGAGGAGCAGGCTGTCGGCGGGGCTCACCTCGGCGCGCATCCCGTAGATGAAGTTGTTCGCCTCCGCGTCGCGGCACTCGTAGGAGACGACGATCGTCACGGGATTCAGGTCCTCGTCGGTCGAACGCAGGGGCTCCTTGAAGAGGATCGTCCCGTCGAGGTAGTTGATGTCGTAGTCTCGGTGCCGCTGCTTGTCGTCGACGCGCAGGACGCGCTCGGGCCGGTAGCGATCGCGCACCTCGAGACGGATCTTCTCGCTGTTCTCCACGAGCGGGTAGCGCCGGAGGAAGTAGAACCCGCTCGTCCCGTCGGCGGGGATCTCCTCCTGGTGGACCGACTGGTCGGTGCGGGTGACGAAGCCGGCGACCCGGCCGCGATCGAAGCGTCCCTCGCCGCTCAGCCCGTTGAAGGCGCGGTGGTAGCGGGTGAACTCGGTGCGCCCGAGACCCGTCCTGAAATCGCCGAACATCGCCGTGTAGCGCGCGTGGTCGAGCCGCGCGTAGGTGCCGCTCCTGGAGGCGGCGTTGTACTCGAGCTCGCTCGCGTCCCCGTAGAGCGGATAGTAGCGATCGGGCTCGATCGTGTCGAAGAGCCGGTCCTCGCGGTACGGCCGCGTGTCGAGGGCGACGGTGGCGAGATGCCCGCTGCGCACCTCCCCCTGCCCGAAGAGGGCGATCTTCCCCTCGGCGAAGAGGCCGTCGTGCAGGCGCTCGGCCGTGTTGACCGGCATGCGGCCGTCGAGACCGCTCCAGCCCGCGCTCGCCTCGCCGTAGCCGAGGAGGAACCACTCGCGGAGCGGCGCCTCCCACGCCACCCGGCAGCCGCTCTCGAGGGCGTCGAGCGAGACGTGCACCTTCTCGCGGCGCTCGCCGCGCATCGGCGGGAGCGTCACGACGGCGCGCCCCTTCGACGTGGCCACCTGCGTCCCCGGCCGGTGCGGGTTGACGTCGCAGGCGGCGACGAGCTCGCCGGGCCCCTCGACGTCGAGGAAGATCCCGTCGCGTACCGGCAGGCCGTGCTCGTCCATCACGAGAAAGACGAGCTCGGGGGCGGTCTTGCCGTCGGCGGGAACGGCGATCCGCTCGCGCTCCGGCACGATCCCGGCGGGCCGGCCGGCGAGCCAGACCCGCCGCACGCAGGTCGTCTGCTCCGCGCCGGGCCGGCGGACGACCACGAGGATGTCGTTCCGCCCGGGGGCGATTTTGACGTCGTGGTAGACGAGCCCGAGCGTCCGCGTGCCGACGTCGATCCGCTTCTGCCCGATCTTCTCCCGGCCGACCGGCACGTTGTTGACGTAGAGATCGACCTCGGCGGTGAGGGGCGCGGAGAGCTCCACGTCGATGGCGTCCCGCGTGTGGAAGAGCCGTCCCTCGTCGGGCCGGACGATTTCCTCGCAGACGCCCGAGTCGTCGGCGAGAGAGAAGGTCGTGGTGTCCGGGGCGGCGAGGATGGCCGGCAGCCCGGGATCCTCTCCCGCGTACCCGGATGGCGGCACGGCGGTGATCTCGACGCGCCGGTTGCTGGCGCGCCCCTCGGGGGTGTCGTTCGGGGCCACCGGCCGACGCGGACCGTGACCGGTGAAGTCCACGCGATCCTCGGGGATGCCGTTCATCAGGAGGATCTGCGCCACGGCCCGCGCGCGTCCCACCGAGAGCACGAAGTTCGAGGGGAACTCGGCGGTCGAGATCGGGATGCTGTCGGTGTGCCCCTCGACGAGCACGCTCCAGCCGTCGTGTTCGCGCAGCCAGAGGCCGAGCGCGGCGATCTCCCGGAGGGGGATGTCCTCGAGATCGGCGCTCCCCGGCGCGAACTGCGCGCTCGAGATCGTGAGGGCCTCGAACCCGGTGGTCTCCGTCCACTCCGGTCCGGTTCCGCCCGGGGGCGCGCCTGTCGTCCGGCGACCGGCCACCGACGTCGAGTCGGCGACCGGCGCGTCCCGTCCCCCGCCCCCGGCGGCCGCCTGGGCGTTGCCTTCGATGGCGGCGAAGGCCGCTTCCCCGCGCTCTGTCGACGGATCGACGACGGGGAAATCCGCCCGGCGGCTGCCGGATGGGGCGAGAGTCAGGATGAGCTCGCCCTCCTCGCCGAGCCCGAAATAGCCGGCCGAGGCGGCGGCCAGCGAATCGGGGATCGACGAGGGGTCGAGCCGAACGACATGCGTGCCCTCGAGCACGCCGGGGATCGAGTAGAGCCCGGCCGAGTCCGTGACGGCGCGGGTGCCGTCCTCGATGAAGACGGCGGCCCCGGCGAGACCGCGCTCCTCCCCGCCTCTGCGGCCGTCCGCGTCGGCGTCGAGGAAGACGCACCCGAGGATCGTCCCGCGGCGGGTGAAGATCCCCTCCACGACGCGGACCGAGGCGGCGGCGGGGCCGTCGGCGATCCGCTCGCCGAGTTCGGTGACGCCGTACGCCCAGGCGTTCGAGACGATGTGGTCGCGCTCCTGCCCCGCCGTGACGATCGCGCGGAAGACGATCTCGCGCTTCTCGCCCGGCTCGAGGCGGCCGACACGGAAGCGCAGGACGTTCCCCCGGCGCTCGGGCTCGTCGCTTCCCCCCGCCCAGCCGAGGGCCGGCGAGAGGTTCTCGACGACGATGACGCTGTCGACGGCCGTCTCGTCGGTGAGGTTCTCGACGAGGACGATGAATGAGACGATGTCGCCCGCCATCGCCGTCGGCTCGCGGATCGACTGGACGATCGAGACCGTCGGCAAACCCGTCTTGACGAGCACGTCGCGCACGCGGTCGCGCGAGCCGTCGGGCACGATCGACCGCGCCTCGACATCGAAGGCCAGCTCGCGGCCGGCGAAGCGCCGGAAGGCCTCGGGAGAGGCGGCGAGCTGGAGTCCCACGACGCTCGTCTCGCCGCGCGGAACGACCCCGGCGCGGGCGGTGAAGGCGGAGAGGGCCGGCAGCGGCAGGCCGGCCGAGTCGACGAAGACGACCTCCCAGCCGGCGGGGACGAGGGCCGAGTCGGCGAGGGCGACGACGAGGGTGTCGGCGAAGTTGCCGTCGTTCAGGATCTCGTGGCGGAAGGTGTAGAGGCTGTCCGCGCCGGTCATCGAGACGACGACACGGTCGGCGTCGCCCTCGGCGGCGGGATCACCGGCGGGACCGACGAAAATGGCGCTCACCGGGCCGACGAGGACGGCCGTCTCGTTCGAGGAGAGGGTGTAGAGGCGGGCATCGCCGCCGGTGAAGTCGATCGTGGCGGCGTTCAGCACCTCCCCCCGCTCACGGTTTTCGCGGACGCGCACGGAGAAGGCGAGCTCGCCTGCGCCCCCCGGCGAAAGGCTCTCGAGGCGCAGGCGAACGCCCCGTACCTCGCCGGCGGCCGGCGAGACGTCGGTCCACTCGAGATCGGCGGCGTCGAGATACTCGACGACGCCGGGAAGGGTCGCCGAGACGGAGCCGGGCACGATGGCGGTCCCGAGCCCCATCCCGCCGTAGTCGATGAAGTCGGCCACGACGACGTCAGCCGCCGCGCGTTCGCCGGCGTTCTCGAAGGCGATCGTGTAACGGATCTCCTCCCCCGGCAGGACGGCGTCGACGTCGGCGGCGAGCAGGATCGGCACGCGCGCCTCGCGGCGGGCCTCGATGCGGACGACGTTTCCCGCGTCGACGAGGCTCGTGTCCCCACGCGATCTGGCACGCAGGTCGAGATGGCACCGCTCGTCGCCCGTGAGACCCGCCGGTAACGTCGCCGCGAGGAGGATGGCGGCCTCCTCGCCGATGCCGAGCGGTCCGATCGAGGTGACGGCGGTCTCGCCGGGGTCGAGGACGCTGTCCCGGTCGGCGTCGAGATAGACGACTGTCGCGGCGGGGACGAAGGCGGAGGGGCTCGCGCAGTCGACGGCGAGATCGAAGCGGTCGGCGGCGTTTCCCGCGTTGGCCAGCGTGAAGGAAAAGAAGACGGTCTCCCCGGCGAAGGCGCGCCCCGTGGCGGCGGGAGCGGCGGCGGTGCCGTCGGGGAAAAGCAGCGGCCCGAAGACGGGCAGCACGTGGAAGGCGATCTCGTTGGAGCGGGCGGTGAGCTCCCCCTCGCCGAGGCGGTAGGTGGCGGTGGAGGCGCTCGAGACGACGGCACCGGCGGGGGCGACCTGGGCGCCGGCGGGCGCCGGGCACGCGAAAAGGCGGACCGCGACCACCAGGAACAGCAGGAGGGCCATCCCCGCGTTCCCGTCGAGTACCGTCCGCCTTGTGCGTCTCTCTCTCGTCACGGCGCCGCCTCGCCGATCAGAACGTGATCCGTACCGGATCCTGTCGATCGTTTCAGATGCCTGGTTGTCTCTCTCTCATGTCCGTTTCTCCGGCGCCTGCGCGAGGCGCCACCGAAGGGAGAAGGATCCCCCGCCCGGGTATCCCCCTCCCGCTGCTGGCGTCGGCGGGGCCGGCCGGGCCGGCCCCGCCACGCCATGCGGAGGGTTATTCCGCGACGATCCTCACGACGAAGCTCACGCCGTCCGCGGTGCCGTCACCGCCGGCGAGGGTGCCGTTCAGGATCCAGCGAACGTTGGTCAGGTCGGCGTCGAAGCCCGCGGGGGCGCCGCCGCCGCCGTCGACCGGTACGTATGTCCACGTCGCGCCGCCGTCGTCCGAGAACTCGATCGTGATGCCGGCGATCCCGGGCGCGAGCGTCCCGGCCGCGGCCGAGCCGACGCGATACTGCGTCCACGCGGGGATGGCGTCGTACACGACGATCGTGGTGAGGTCGGCGGTGCCGACGTTGGAGTAGTCGGTCCGATAGGTGAGCTCGGTGCCCGGCGCCTGGTCTCCGGACGGGTTCACCGACTTGTTGAGCACGAGGTTGCCGGCGACGATCGTCGTCACGTCGAGCGCGTTGTCGGTCGCTCCGGTGCCGGAGCCGGTGACGGTGATGGTCCCCGTCTCGACCGTACCGGTGGCGACGCCGCCGGGGATCGAGATCTGGACCACGACGTCCTGGCTCGCTCCGGCCAGGAGAACGACGGAGGCGATCGGGTTGTTGGCGAGATCGAAGAAGGCGTAGCTCCACGCGTTGGAGCTCGCCGCGCTCAGCAGGAACGTATCGTCGACGTTGCCCGTGTTGGTCACGGTGTGCTGGTAGCGGATCGTTCCGCCCGCGGTGGCGGTGCCGTTCCGGTCGGGCACGATCGCGACCGAGGCCGCCGTGTTCACGGTGACCGTGTTGGCGATCTCGTCGAAGACGGCCGGGTTGGCCGCCGAGGTGGCCCGGAAGGTCGTCGGGAAGACGCCGGGAACCTCGCCGGCGGGCACGGCCACGCGGGCGATGAGATTGACCTCGCTCCCCGCGGCGACCGGGCCGACCGCGGCGATCGGGGTGAGCTCGGGAAGATCGAGCACGCCGTTGCCGTTCGTGTCCAGGTACCAGACGACCGTCCAGCCGGCCGGCACGGTGGAGGAGAGGGCGTAGCTGTCGCCCGATCCGCCCGTGTTGATCACGTCGAGCGGGAAGTCGACGTTCAGGCCCGGGTCGGTGCTCATGTTCACCGGGGCGTTGTTTGTGCCGGCGCCGCCGTCGTAGTTGCCGATATCGACGGAGGCGGCGCTCACCGCGGTGATCTCGTCGGTGGTGAGGTTCGACACGGTCGCGTCGTTGGCCGAGACGGCGCGGACGACCGCGTCGTAGGGGCCGCCGGCCGCGGCGTTGCCGGGAATCGCCACGCGGACGATGAAGTCGCGCGTGTCGCCGGGGTTGACGAGCCCCACGTCGGGGATCCCGTCGGTGCCCGTGTCGCCGAGCGGCGTGACGCCGTCGGAACGGTAGAACTGCACCGTGTAGCCGGCGGGGAAGCTCGACGAGTCGAGCAGGATGTTGATCTCGTCGGTCGCGTTGCCGTCGTTGCGCACGGTGTTGGTGAAGCTCACCGTCGTGGCGGCGTACGCGAGGGCGACAACCTGCGTATCGTCGTCATACAGGGGGGCCGTTCCCGCGTCGGGGACGCCCGCCGGGCCGACGAGCACGTCGGCGACGACGTTCACGTTGACCACCGTGTTGTTCGTCGTGACGACCGTCGGATCGGGGGTCGCCGCGTTGTTGTCGACGAAGGCGACCGCGCCGCTGTTGTTGATGATGCCCGCGGGCATCGTCAGGGGCACGACGAGGTCGTAGGTGAAGTTGTAGTTCTGGCCGATCGCCATGTCGCCGCTCGTGAGGTAGGCGATGGCGATGTCGCCGGCCGCCGGGATCGCGGACCATGCCCACGTCTCGGCCGAGCCGACCGTCGGGCTGCCGGCGGGCAGGTACAGGACCGTGCCACCCGCGGGCGCGCCGGCGGGAGCGCCGGAAAGGGCCAGCGGATCGCCGGTGGTGGGATCGACCGGGAGGACGTCCCACACGAGGACGCCGGCCAGGCCGACCGAGGCGACGGTGACGCCGTGGGCGACGTCGTTGCCGACGTTCGCGCCGCTGATGGCGTAGGTCACCGTGGCGCCGGGATCGACGTTCGCCGGCAGACCGCTCATCACGGCGGTCAGGGTGGCGTCGGAGACGACGGTCGTCAGGCCGTAGTTGCGGGTGTCGACCTGCGCCGCGTCCCCGGCCGAGGTGGCCTGGACGCCGACGTAGGCGAGCTCGCCCGCCGCGGCGACGCCCGGCACGTGGTAGGAGACGAGCAGGTTGGCCGACGCGCCGGCCGCGATCGGGCCGAGCAGGCCCGGACCGCCGGCCGCCACGACCGGCTCGCCGCCGTCGAGGACGCCGTTGCCGTTCGCGTCGTGGTAGACCGTGATGTCGCCGATGCCGAGGGTCATCGTCGTGTTCGCCCCGTCGAGCAGCGGCTCGATCGTGTACGAATCGTTGTCGTTACCCGTGTTGGTCAGCGTGTAACTGAAGTAGACCGTCTGGCCGGGGATGGCCGTCTGCGACAGCGCCGGCGTGACGGGCGGGGTCTCCCCCGAGTCGTCCGGGATGATCGAGACGCCGAAGACCGGCAGGACGATCGTGGTAACCTCGTTCGAGGTCGCCGTGTAGGTGTTCCCCAGCATGTCCTCGAACGTGGCCGAGGCCTGGTTGCGGATCGTCGTGCCGGCGGGCGTCTGCGCCCAGGCGGTCGAGGCCGCGACGAGCACGGCGAGGACCGCGATGACCGGCAGGAACCGTCGGTTCATCATGTACAACCACCATCCTTTTCTGCCCGTTCGGGCGCGCGGGCTCCCCCGTGCGCCGCCGGCGGGCGTGATCAGGTATCGCCGGGAATCGTCTCGGTCACTTCACCCGCACGCGGTAGGTGACCGTTACCTCGCCGCCGACATCGAGCGCGTTGCCCATGACCCATTTCACGTGCGTGTACATGTCGGGGGTCGCCTCGCGGCGTTCCTCCCCGCCGTCCTTCGTGAGAACCACGTACGTGACCGGGGCCTCGCTGTACGTCTTGCCGTCGTCGATGCTGAAGATCGGGCGCAGCCCGTCGACATCGGTGGCGGTCCGGTCGAGGTAGTCGGTGCCCTGCGGGACGGGACCGACGAGCGCGACCCCCGCTGCGGGGGCGTCGCCCGAGTTGCGATAGCGGAGCGTGTACTCCACCACGTCCTCGGGGTAGACCTGCTCGGCCGGTACCGCGACCTCGCCCTTCTCGTCGTTCAGAACGATCTTGTGCGCCGCCATGTCGCCGACGAGGGCGGGGCCCCCGGCGAACGCGGACGACGCGCCGGCCGTCACGACGAGAAGGAGCACCACGATCGAGAGACTCCTTCTCATGAACAATCCTCCCGTTTCGACTCCTGTCCATCAGGCCCCGCCTCGGCGAGGCCACTCCTTCGGGGAGCGCAAGTCGGCAAGCGGCGAGCCAAGAAACGGGACTTCCGTCCCGCGTGCATAGGCCCGGCAGGGGACGAAGGTCCCAGGAAACACGGCAACCGCTTGTCGGAACGGGAGTTCAGCGGGGCCAGACGGATGGGGAACGTGGGGGAACGTCGGGGAACCGGAAGGAACGACGGGAAACGAAAACGCCCCCCGGGCGGGGGGCGTTCGTCTCTCGATCCGCAACGTCCGTGCAAAATGCACGGAGGGGCGGGCCCGGCTGCGCGGGCGCCGGCGCGGCGCCCGCGGACGGTGCGTCCGCTAGTTCTTCACGTACTTCGCCGGGTCCTTCCTGAAGTCGTCGAGGTTCTTCTGCGACTCGAAGTGGTACATCACGCCGTCGTACTCGTAGGAGTAGGGCGTGGAGAGGATGTCGACGGGCTTCTTGCTCACCGGGTCGAGCAGGCTCGTCTGGGTGCCCGCCTTGACCTGCTCGGTGCCCGTCTTCGCCTTTTCCGGCTCCTTCTTCGAGCAGCCCGCCGCCAGGGCGACGGCCAGGATGACGGCGAGGATGACGAATCGCTTCATGCCGCTACCTCCGGGAATGTGTACGGTCCGTTACTCATCGTGAAGTCAACCGATTACGAAACGCTCCGAGCCGGAACGATAGCAGATTCGCACCGGGGGGTCAAGCGTCCGGGCGCCCGCCGCTGCGTCTGCGCGCTTTTCTTCTCCATGTTTGCCTCCCGGCGCCGAATACGGTAGCATGGGGTCAGACGGCGGCAGGCCGCCGGCGGCTCACCGGCACGATCATACGGAACGACGAAAGGAACGACGGCGATGGCTGCAGCGAAAACCTCGCGAAAGACGAAGACGAAGGAGAAAAACCGGGCGACGGGCTTCGACCCGAAACAGGTGAAGCGGATCGGCATCCTCACCGGCGGCGGCGACTGCCCCGGCCTCAACTCGGTGATCCGCGGGGTCGTCCGCTCGGCGACCCTCAAGCACAACTGGGAGGTCTGGGGGATCCGGGACGGCTTCGACGGCCTCCTCGCCGGCGCGGCCGGCAAGCTCACGATGAAGGACGTCCGGGGCCTGCAGATCCGCGGCGGGACGATCCTCGGCACCTCCAACCGCGGCAACCCCCTCGACTACCCCGTGAAGAAAGACGGGATCATCGTCTACGAGGACGTCACCGGCGAGATCGTCCAAAACGCGAAGAAGATGAAGCTCGACTGCCTCATCGCCGTCGGCGGCGACGGCACGATGAAGATCGCCCAGGCGATCCACGAGCAGGGCGTGCCGGTGGTCGGCGTGCCGAAGACGATCGACAACGACCTCGAGGTCACCGACGTCACCTTCGGCTACAACAGCGCCGTCGACTGCGCCACCGACGCCATCGACAAGCTGCACACGACGGCCGAGAGCCACCACCGCGTCCTCGTCCTCGAGGTGATGGGACGCGACTGCGGCTGGATCGCCCTCGAGGCGGGGATCGCCGGCGGCGCCGACGCGATCCTCATCCCCGAGATCCCCTTCGACCTCGATTTCGTCTGCGAGCACATCCACGCCCGCAAGAAGAAGGGGAGCCGCTTCAGCATCGTCGTCGTCGCCGAGGGGGCCTACCCCGAGGGCGGCCGCAAGATGTACGAGAAGGAGCCGGGGCCCGACGGCACCCCCGGCCGCCTCGGGGGGATCGCCCGGTGGGTGGCCGAGCGGATCTCCCACAGCACCTCCCTCGAGAGCCGCGTGGCCGTTCTCGGCCACCTACAGCGCGGCGGCAAGCCGACGACCTATGACCGCGTCCTCGCCACCCGCTTCGGCGTGGGCGTCGTCGACCTCATCGCCGCGGGGCACGCGGGGCACATGGTCTGCCTCAAGGGGCGCGACATCGAGCACGCCCCCATCGAGCGGGCCGTGCGGCGCCTCAAGCGCGTCGACCCCGACGGCCAGGTCGTTCTCGCCGCCGAGGCCCTCGGCATCTCGCTGGGCAGGAAGATCGAGTACTGAGCATGAAATAACGAAGAAATAATCAATTGCCGACAGAAGGAGAAATAGGCACGAATACTCAATCGAGGGTTCTCAACGCCTCCCAAATCAGCCTTACAAGTTTGATGCTTACTCCTATTGAAACACAAACCAGTACGAGTTTATGGGTACTGCTGAGCGAGGGCTCAGATAATACTCGTTCCGTGGTAAAAAATATTAGGGTAATGAAAAAGGTTACAACAAGCGCAATAAACCCATACTTTGCCGGCATAACCATTCTCCATTCTCTGGGAAGGAAACGATTATGCCGCGGCAAGGACTGTTGTACGTTCTGAAGCGAAGCTGCCGGAACCTCCCAACACCGCGGGCTCGATCTTGCTATTACCAATTATAGCATTAAATATTCAGGCCTGTCAACCTTCGGCCCACAGAAAGAAATAATATAAAAATTGTTGACAGGAAATTTTCCCGGCGTTACCGTAATCCCGACCTTACCAAGGCACCTTCGCTGCGAGCTCGATCTTGCTGATGCTTGCATCCCGGAGGTGCTTTTTTGTAAACACATATAACGACAACAGTATTTAGCGACTATGATTTTATATAAATTTAAGAGGATTGATCCACTTGATCATATAGCAGATATATTGTTCAATGAGCGGCTTTATGGCGCCTTCCCTGAAAACCTCAACGATCCTTTTGAGGGGTGGTTGAACTTCGATCCATATATCGGCGCCGAATCAAATTCTGACCCGCCGAACAGGGAGATTGCAGCTGCAATTCAACTAGAAGTCCACAAAGCTATGCTTGGGCAAATTAGGATATGCTGTTTATCCAAAACTTTTCACCACCCTTTGCTATGGTCACATTATGCCGATGGTCATAAAGGACTTTGTTTCGAAGTGAACCTGCCTGATGGAAATCCAAACATTCGCGAGATTGAATATGTGGATGATGTATCCGCTTTAGATTGTGCCCCCAAATCACTTGACGAATATATTAGGCTTCTGACAATTAAATCATCTCACTGGAAACATGAACAAGAGGTTCGAGCCATTCCGTTGCCAGAATATTTGAACATCAAAAAGAATATCTTACGTGTTATTTGCGGATCACGGATGCCGCTTGTCTTGCGGAGAATGATTCAATGTTCTGCCGCAGAATGTGGCATTCCTCTGGCTTGGGCGAGATTAAATCGCTCGAAGGGCGTTGTAGAAATTTAGCGAACGGGGCGGCCCCGCCGGGGCCGCCCCGTGTTTTTTCGTGCAGCGATTTCACGCCGGCCGTCAGGCCGTCTCGATCCCCGCGGCCCCCTCGAGGCCGAACTCCCTGATGGAGATCTCCCGCATCCTGAACTTCTGGATCTTGCCGGTGACGGTCATCGGGAACTCGTCGGTGATCTTGACGTAGCGGGGGATCTTGTAGTGGGCGATCTTGCCCTTGCAGTACGCCTTGAGCTCCTCGTCGGTCATCGACTCGCCCTCGACGAGCTGGATCCAGACGCAGATCTCCTCGCCGTACTTCTCGTCGGGCACGCCGAACACCTGGGCCACGCGGATCTTCTCGTGGGTGTAGAGGAACTCCTCGATCTCGCGCGGGTAGACGTTCTCGCCGCCGCGGATGATCATGTCCTTGATGCGGCCGGTGATCTTGCAGGCCGTGTCCTCGCGCATGACGGCGAGGTCGCCGGTGTGGATCCAGCCGGCCGCGTCGATCGCGCGGGACGTCGCCTCGGGGTTGTTGTAGTAGCCGCGCATCACCTGGTAACCGCGGCAGCAAAGCTCGCCCTGCTCGCCGATCGGCACGATATGCCCCGTTTCCGGGTCGACGATCTTGACCTCGGTGTGCGGCATCGGCGGGCCGACCGTCGAGGTGCGCAGCTCGAGGCTCCCGTCGAAGGGGGTCTGCGTGATCACCGGCGAGGTCTCGGTCTGCCCGTAGGCGATGGTGACCTCGCTCATGTTCATCTCGTGGTTCACCCGGTTCATCACCTCGACGGGGCAGGGGGCGCCCGCCATGATCCCCGTGCGGAGGGTCGAGAAGTCGGCCGACGCGAAGTCCTCGTGGCCGAGCTCGGCGATGAACATCGTCGGCACGCCGTGCAGCGCCGTGCACTTCTCGGCGGTGACGGCGTCGAGGACGGCCTTCGGGTCGAAGTACTCGGCCGGGATGACCATCGTCGCGCCGTGGGTGACGCAGGCGAGGTTGGAGAGGACCATCCCGAAACAGTGGTAGAAGGGCACGGGGATGCAGAGGCGGTCGGCCTCGGTGAAGCGCATCGTCTCGCCCACGTAGAAGCCGTTGTTGAGGATGTTGTGATGGGTGAGACTCGCCCCCTTCGGAAGCCCCGTCGTTCCCGAGGTGTACTGCACGTTGATGACGTCGTCGATGTCGAGCCCGGCCGCGCGCTTATCGAGCGCGGCGTCGTCGACGCCGTCGCCGAGGGCGAGGAACTCCTCCCAGGAGAACATCCCCGGGCGGCTCTCGCCGATCAGGATGACGTTGCGCAGGAGGGGAAGGGCCGCCGACTCGATCTTCCCCGGCTCGCTCGACGGGATCTCGGGGGCCACCTCGCAGAGCATCCCGACGTAGTCGGAGCTCTTGAAGGCGGGAACGAGGACGAGGGTCTGCGTCTCGGAGTTCTCGAGGCCGTACTTGAGCTCGTGGGTACGGTAGGCGGGATTGACCGTCACGAGGATCGCCCCGCAGAGTGCCGTGGCGAACTGGGTGATGACCCACTCGGGGTGGTTCGTCGCCCAGATCGCGACGCGGTCGCCCCGTTCGACGCCGAGGGCCATGAAGGCCTTCGCCGCTTGCCGGCAGACGGCGTAGAATTCCCCGTAGGTCCAGCGGCGGCCGTCCGGCACGTTGACGAGGGCGTCGTTGCCGGGGTAGCGGGCCGCGACGCGGGCGAGCATGTCGCCGATCGTCTCGCCGATGAGCGGCTTCTCGGAGCCGGTGTAGGCGTAGCTCGGTCTCTTCTTCGCTGCGGTGTTCTCGTTGTTCACGTATTCTCTCTTTCGTCGTTCGTGCGCCGGCGGCTCCCCGCCCGGTGGATCATATGTCACAATATTGCATGTAGTTCCCCACCGCAAGCCTGTTTTCCGGAGATTTTCCGGAAAGAAGAACACGCGTCGAGGGCGCGGCGGCGCACCCGGCGCATCGACGAATCCCCCCGCCGGGCGCCGTCAGAAGACGTACCGCAGCCCGAGGCCGCCGTTGACGTCCGCCTCGGTCTCGGGGGCGAAATCGAGGATCGGCGCGATCTCGAAGAAGAAGGCGAGCGGCGTGTCCTCGAGGATGTACTCCGCGCCGACGACGATCCGCAGGCCGATCCGCGCGTCGTCATCGAGGCGGACGCGCCCGCCGATCCCCGCGTAGAGGGGGAAGTTCTCGAGGTCGTCCTCGAAGAAATCGAAGTTGTGCAGGAGGTAGTCGGCGTGGATGTGGACGTTCCCGTCGTTGCCGAAGGACCAGGCGAGCCCGAAGTCGACCGCCGCGTTCCAGGCAGTCCAGTACTTGTACGACAGCCCCGACGGCTCGCCGAGGATCACGCCGATCTCGTGATCGCCCGCGTCGATCCGCTCGGCCGCGGCCGGGGCTGCCGCGATCGCGAGCAGGCAGGCGGCGAGAGCGAGGGCGCGCGCGTTCGTCATGGCCGGTCCTTTCTCCGTGCGTACACGACCCATCGGTAGGCGGGGGCGAAAAGGACGACGAGGGAGGCGGCGAGGAGCAAAAAATCCTCGATGAGCTTCTTCCACGCGTAGGTCACGCCGAAGCCGCATCCGCAGTCGAAGAAGATTTCCATGAAGGGCGTTCCCTCCGCGCGCATGATGCCCGCCGTGCGGAAGGCGATGACGCCGATGAACATCAGGTTGAGCAGGGCGAGGATCAGGGCCGACCCGCGCATGAAGAGCCCCGTCACGAGCGAGATCCCGCAGAAAAGCTCGACCCAGGGCAGGACGATCGCCATCGTGTAGACGAGGAGCCCGCGGTCGAGGACCCTGTACATGGCGATCTCGTCGGCGAAGAGAAGGGGCTTGCCGATCTTCTGCACGGCGGCGTAGACGAAGACGGCCGCCAGGATGAGACGGACAACCAGGACCGTCGCCGGGTGCCAGAGCAGGGGCATGCTCCCGCGCGGCTCGCCCGCGGCGAAGAGATCGCCGGCCAGTCCCGCGCCGGGCCGTCCGAGGGACGCGCCGTTCATGTCACATCCCCCTCTCGATGTCGAGTCCCGATGTTTCCCACTCCATGAACCCGCCCCTGTAGACGAGCAGGTGGTGGTATCCCATCGCGTAGAGCTCGCGGGCGAGAAGCTCGGAGTCCTCGCAGTCGAAGCTCGTGCAGTAGATGGCCACCTCGTCACCCGGCGTGAGGAGGGCCAGGACCTCCTCGAGGTAGTAGCCCATCTCGAAGTAGTCGAGGAGGACGGCGCCGGGGACGTGGCCCGCCTCGTACTCGTCGGGGGTGCGGGCGTCGATCACGATGCCGCCCCCATCGCGGAAGGCGCGGAACTCCTCGAGCGTGATCCGCCGGATCGCGTCGATCTCCGCCGGCGCCTCTCCGTTCTCGACGACCGGCACGTCGACCGTCTTCCGCAGGGGATTTATCCCGTTGACGGAAAAGGCGTTGAAGGTGAACGCGACGACGGTCCCGATGATCGAGACCGCGGCGAGCTGGACGATGGCGCTTCTCGCTGTTTTCATGCGCGCAATATACCTCCGGCCCCGGAAAAATGCAAGCAGGCGCGGGACCGGACGGTTATACGCTTCCGGGGCGGCGGAGTTCCCGCGCGGCGATCGTGCGCCGGAGCCGATCTCGCCGGGGGAGGGCGCCGCGTGGGGGCGCGGCGGGCGGCGGGTGTTCGCGGGCGCGGCGGGCGGCGGGTGTTCGCGGGCGCGGCGCGCGCCGGGCGGCGGGCGGCGGCCGTTGACGCGGTGGACGGTCCGGCGCTACACTCGGCCCCGGGAGGTTCCGATGAACGCACGACACGCGCGCGCCACGCTCGCCGCGCTGAAGAAGCTCTACCCCGAACCCAGGCACTACCTCGATTTCGACGGCCCGCTCGAGCTCCTCGTGGCGACGATCCTCTCGGCCCAGTGCACCGACGACAAGGTCAACGAGGTGACCCCGGCCCTCTTCCGTCGCTTCCCCGACGCCCGCGCCTTCGCCGGCGCCCCGGCCGCGGAGATCGAGGAGGCGGTCCGCCCGACCGGCTTCTACCGCAACAAGGCCGCGTCGATCCGGGGCGCCTGCCGCATGATCGTCGAGGAGCACGGCGGGACGGTGCCCGGCACGATGGAGGAGCTCCTCCGCCTGCCGGGGATCGCCCGCAAGTCGGCGAACGCGATCCTCCAGCATGGCTTCGACACGGTCGTCGGTGTCGTCGTGGACACCCACGTGATCCGCCTCGCCCGCCGCCTCGGCTGGACGGCGGAGACGAATCCCGACCGTATCGAGGCCGATCTCGCTTCCCTCTTCCCGAAAAGCGACTGGCGCTGGCTTTCCTTCTACCTCAAGAGCCACGGCCGGGCCGTCTGCACGGCGCGCCGCCCGGATTGCGGGGCATGCGCCGTGCGCGGGCGGTGCCCCTCCGCGGCGACGGGCGGCGCGCCCCCCGCGGCCGCAACCGGCGGGCGCGACAGGGCGAAGGCGAAACGCAAGACGGCGAGGACGGCGACGCGGGCCGCGAGAGCGAAACGCGCCGGCGGGAGAACGCGATGAGCGGCGGCAACACGGCCGGCCCGGAACGCGTGCTCGTCCGCCTCGATCCCCGCGGGATCGGCACCGGATCGGCGGCCCCGCTCCGCATCCGCCGGCGCCTGCCCGGCGAGCAGGGCGCCCCGGCGGAGGACGGCCTCGTCCGGTCGATCTCCGCCGACGGCATCATCCAGCCTCCCCTTCTCGTCTCGACCGCAGGCGGCGGGCCGATGGTCGTCGACGGCTTCCGCCGCGTCGCGGCTGCCGCCGCGGCGGGGATCGGCGCGATCGACGCGCTCGTCCTGCCCGGCGAAACCGGCAGGGCCGCGATCGCCCGGCTCCGCCTCGCCTCGGCCCCTCTCGGCGCGCCCCTCTCCGAGCTCGAGCGGATCACCGCCCTCGACCGCATCGCGCGATTCGCCGGCGTGCCGCCCGGAGACCTTCCCGGCGGCGCCGCGGCCCTCTTCGGCCGCGCCCTCTCCACGAACCACGCGGAGCGTCTCGTGGCGCTCCTCGGCATGGACGGGGACATCCTCGATCTCCTGCACGAGGGCGCCCTCTCGCCGGGCGATCTCCTCCGCCTCGCCGGCCATCCGCTCGCCGGGCCCGGCGAGACGGCGGCCGCGGCCCGGCTCCTCGGGGCCGCGCGGCTGAACGCGGGGCGGCGGCGCGAGGCGGTGGGCCTCCTCCTCGATCTCGCCGACGGCGGGCCCGGCGCCCTCGCCGCCTTCGCCGAAGCCTTCGATCCCGCCGGCGGAACGCTTTCCGCCGCGCTCCGCCGCGCCGCCCGCCCCGCGCTCGAGGCGGAGATCGCCTCGTTCGCCGCGGCCGCCGCCGAGATCGGCCTTCCAGCGGGGGCATCGGTCCACGCGCCGCCCGATCTCGAGGGGGGCGCCTTCACGATCGATGTGCGCGTGCGCGACGAGGAGACCTTCGGCGTCGTCGCAGGCAAGCTCTCGGGCGCCCTCGAGAGGGGCCTGATCGCGCGTCTCCTCGATATCCTGAAGGGGAAAGACGGCGGGGGAACTGCCGTGGGCTGAGCGTTCCGGGTTTTAGCCACACTGACTAAACCGGCAGCCCCCCGCCGAGGCTATTCGTAGTGCAGGGCCACCACCGGGTCGACCTCCGCGGCCTGCCGCGCGGGGAAGATTCCCGCCAGCAGCGAGATCGCCACGAGGATCGAGACGGTGACGACGGCGATCGGCCACGAGAAGATCGGGTGGCCCATGTATTTCAGCACGCCGCTGTCCAGGGGCGCGAGCGAGACGAGGCCGATGATCCCCAGCGAGATCAGCACCCCCACCACGCCGCCTCCCCCGGTGATGAGGAAGGACTCGCCGACGTACATCGAGATGATGTGCCGTTTCTTCGCGCCGACGGCGCGCCGCACGCCGAGCTCCCGCGTGCGCTCCCTGACGACGACGTACATGATGTTCGCCACGCCCACCCCCGCGATGATCAAGGTGAGACCGCCGATCACACCGAAGAAGATGTTGAGCCCGAGATAGATCTTGCCGACGACCTCCCGCTCGAGCTCGATGTCGTCGTAGATCCTGATCGCGTATTCGTCCTCGGGATCGAAACGGTATTTCCGGCTGAGGACGTCGCGGATCCCCCGCACGAGCTCCTGCGAGCGCCGCAGGTCGGCCGGGCGGATGTGGATGAGCCGCAGCCAGTCGCGGTTGAAGACGGTCGAGAAGGTCGTGTAGGGCATGACGACGCGCCGCGAATCGGGCCCCTCGTTCATCCCGAGCTGTACTTTCGGCTCCATGACGCCGACGACGGTGAAGGGGCTGTCGTCGACCTCGATCGTGCCGCCGATCGGGTCCGTGTCGCCGAAGAGCTCCGTGGCGATCTCGTCGCCGATGAAGACGACGCGCCGCTGCTCGAGGATGTCGACGTCGCTGAGGAACCGCCCTCCCGCCTGCGGGAACATGTGACGGAGCTCGCCGAAGGCCGTGCCGACCCCCTCGCAGAAAGAGGTGGTCCGGTTGTCGCCGCAGCGGACGCGCACGTACTTGCCCTGGCTCGGCGTGATCTTGCCGACGAGTGGCAGGCTCTCCCGGAGCAGGCGGATGTCCTCGACGTGGAGATAGACGTTGCGGCCCTCGGGGAGCCCCTGCCATGCCTTCGACGTCTCGCCGCCCCAGACGCGCACGACCCGGTCGCGCGCGTTGCGCTGTCCCTCGTACATCCGCGCCTTGAGCCCGAACCCGAAGGCGAGCAGGAGCACCACGCACATCGTCCCCCAGACGACCGCCGAGACGGTGAGGAAGACGCGCATCCTCTGCGTCTTCAGGTCATGGAAGAATTCCTGCAGCAGCACCTTCCACATGACGCGCTCCTAGTATCCCAGGCACCGGACCGGGTCGAGCCTCGCCGCGCGCAGCGCGGGGAAGAGCCCGGCGAGAAAGCCGACGAGCATGATGACGCCGATCGCGACGACGGCGACGAGCCCGTCGATCCGCGGCACGCCGATCACCTCGGCCGCCCCCTCGGGAATCGCGCCGAGGGCGGCGACGACTCCCCAGGCGAAGAGGAAGCCGAGGACGGCGCCGATCCCGATGATGAAGAAGGTCTCGGCCAGGAACTGCGCGAGGATCGTCCGCCGCCGCGCCCCGACGGCGCGCTTGACCCCGATCTCGCGGGTACGTTCGCGGACGACGACGTACATGATGTTCGACACGCCGAGCCCGCCGACGCCGAGCGTGGCCGCTCCCATGACGAGGAGAAAGATGTTGAAGCCGGTGAAGAAGAGCATGAACTCGTCGTAGAACACGGCGGTGTCCCAGATGCCGAGCGCGCTCTCGTCGTCGGGATCGAAGACGTGCGCCTTGCCGAGCACCTCGCGGATGCGACGGACGGCCCGGCCCGACTCGCTCGTTCCCAGCGAATGCTGGACGATGAGGTTGTTGAGATAGCGGTGCCCGAACATCGCCTCGAAGGTCATCGAGGGGATGAAGGCGCGGTCCTGATCGCGCGAGCCGTAGCTCGAGTCCTGTGTCTTGTGCTCGAGCACGCCGATCACCCGGAAGGGAACGCCGTCGATCGTGAGGAAGGTCCCCTCGACCGGCTCGTTCTCGTCGTAGAGGAACTCCTTGAGCTTGTCGCCGATGAAGACGACCCGGCGGCGCTCCTCCTGGTCACGGTCGTTGAAATAGCGTCCCCCGGGGCGGGGGATGATGTTGCGCATCTCGCCGAACTCCACGTTGACCCCGGCGACGAGCGGGTTGCGCGTGCGGGCGCCGCGGCGGAGGTAGCTCCGCCAGTTCATGTACTCCTCGGAGACCCGCACGATCTCGGGCACCTCCCGGCGGAGGAGATCGGCGTCGGACCGGACGAGCTGGATCCGGCGATCGACGCCGAATCCCTCGAAGGGCTTCGTCGTCACCCCGGGAAAGACGATGATGACGTAATCGCCGAGCCCCTTGAAGTTGACGATGTTCTGCCTCCGGACGGCCGTGCCGACCGACATCATGAGGATGACGGCCGCCGTCCCCCAGAAGATGCCGAAGATCGTGAGGATGGAGCGTTTCTTCTGCGCGCGCATGTCGCCGAGGAATCCCCACAGCAGGGAGAGGAGGTAGCCGATATTGACGACGATCCGTTTCATCGCGACCGGTCAGATCTCCTGCTTGGGTTTCTCGAGGACCGTCTGCCCGGAATCGAGGCCGCTTTTGACCTCGACGGTGATCGCGTCGGAGAGCCCGACCTCGATCATGACCCTCTTCCGGTCGCCGTCGGGACCGGGGACCTCCACCCACGTCGAGTCCCCCGCGTACCAGACGACGCGCTCCGGGAGGGTCAGCACGCCTCTCGCCTCCCGGATGATGATGTCGGCGTTGGCCGAGTAGCCGGCGCGCAGGAACGCGACGCCCGTGTCGTCGATCGAGATCTCCACGGGGAACATCCGCGAGTTGTTCTCCTCGCGCGCCTTCAGCGAGATCCGCTCCAGGGTCCCGGGGACGCGCGTGTCGGGAAGGGCACCCACCTTGATCTGGACCGGCATCCGCAGGTCGACCTTGACCACGTCGATCTCGTCGACCGTCCCCTTGAAGACGAGGCTGTCCATGTCGGCCAGCGTCATGAGGACCGTCCCCTCCTGGTAGGAGGTGAGGGGGACGACGGGATCGCCGATGTTGACGTTCTTCTCGAGCACGAAGCCGCAGATCGGGGCCTTGATGATGCTCTCGATCCGGTTGCCGGCGATGCTGATGCTTCCCTTCTCGATAAGGGCGAGATGCTCGCCGCTGATCTTGAGCTGGAGCTCGGCCTGCTCGAAGATCTGCAGGGCCCTCTCGTACTCGTTGTCCGGGATCAGCTTGCGCTGGAGCAGCTCGCGGCTCCGGTCGAGGGTCTTCTCGGCGGTGCGCAGGTTGATCTCGTCCATCTCGATCTGGCGCTTCGCCTGCGCCAGCTCGAGCGGCGTCGGATCGGGCCGGATCTCGAGCAGGGGCTCGCCCGCCCGGACCCGCTCGCCCGGTTCGCGGAAGACGCGGCTGACGACGCCCGAGACCTTCGATTTCACCGAGATCTCGTTGCGCGGCACGATCGAGCCGACGGCGAGCGCCTTCTCGATCACGTCCCCCTGCTCGACGGTGACGGTGGGACCGAGATCGTCCGCCTTGCCGCTGCGGCTCCGCAAGACGACGGCGGCCGCCGCCACCGCGACGATCACGACCGCGACGACGATCCACGTCGCCCGCCGGCCGCTTCGTTTCTTCTGGCTCATCATGCTCTCCCCGATTCGTGTTGCTGAGCTTCGTGCGCCGGCGCACGGCCGGCGGCGCGCGGCCGCCGTGCGGTGCGCGCTTCACCCCGGAATACGTTTCCTGGCGATGAATTGTTACGACCGGAGGGTCAATCGACGCCGAGCTTCTGGCGCATCTCCGCCGCGCGGAGTATGACGTCGTAGGCCGAGGAGTCGTCGGGGGCGATCTCGAGGAAGATCTCGTAGGCATCGAGGGCGTTTCCCCAGATGCGGGCGGACTCGTAGAGCTCGCCGAGCTCCCGGTAGACCCACGGCATGTCGCGCCTGAGACGCGCCTCGTCGAGCCGGCGGAGCTTCTCGATGGCGAGAACGGTCTTCTGCTCGACGCCGGTGGCCCGGTGGGCCCGGAAGAGGAGCGTGAGGAGGGTGAAATCGTTCGGCCGCATCTGGGCGGCCTTCTCGAGCGCCGTGATGGCGTCGAAGGGACGGCCGGCGTTGAAGTAGAAGACGCCCTTCTGGTAATTCATCTCCACGGGGGGGAGGATCTTGGCGAGGTCGGGGGTCTCCACGAGCGCCTTGCCCGCCTCGTAGCGTCCGTTCGCCGCGAGAACGTTGGCGAGCTGGAAGAAGCCGCGCATGTAGCCGCCGTCGTAGTTGTACGCCTCGAGCATCGCCTCGCGGCACCCCTCGACGTCACCGCGGAAACCGCGCGCCACCGCGAGGCCGAAGCGGTAGCCCGCCGTCGAGGGATACAGCCCGGCGAGTTGCTCGTAGAGGGCCTCGGCGCCGCCGAAGTTGCCCGCCACGAGGGAGTCCTCCGCCTCGATCGCCATCGCCCATTTCTCGGGAAGGGGTCCCTCGAGGCTGGAGGGATCGAGGAGCGCATCCACGATCGCATCGCCGAAGAAGCGGATGTCCATCGGCACCTTGCTGTCGATCGTCGAGAGGGTCGCCAGGGCGAAGCTCGTCTCGACGTTCCGTCCGCGCAGTTCGCGAAGGAAGTTCACCAGCGCCCGCGTGCCCATGCGGAAGCCGGGCTCCTGCGCCTGGAAGCCGAGGAAGTACCGGAGGTCGATATCGAGGATCGCCGTGGCGTCGCCCGTCTCGAGATCGGCGAGGTTCGTCACGGTGACGGGCACCCCGGCGAGCGTCCCGGTGACGAAACGCCCCTCGACGGCGAGATCCTCGAGGGCCTTCGCGGGCCATCCCCGCCTGCCGAGGTAGTCGCGCAGGCTCTCGATCGGCATCTCGCCGATCGACCGCGAGGAAGGGAAGACCCAGACGAGCCGGTCGAACATCCCCGCCATCCGCGCGACGTTGCCGGCGCCGCCGCGCTCGAGGTAGGGCGCGATCTGCTCGACGACCGAGACGTTGCGCCGCCGGAGATGGTCGCCCGCGTTCCGCATGCTCTCCTCGAGCTCCGCGGGGAAGAGGGCGAGGTCCGGCTCGGTGTCCATGTGGACGAGCAGGTCGGCCCGCGCCTCGTTCATCGAGAGCGTGACGAGCATCTGCATCTCGTTCTCGACGGTGACCGCTGCCGGCACGGGCTCCCGCCCGGCGAGGCCGGCGTCGCCGCCTCCGCAGGAGATGGCGGGGAAAGCCAGGCTCGCGGCGAGGATCGCGGCGCTGAAACGTCTCATCTCGGGGCCTCCTTCGGTCGGGAGGTGACGGTATTTCGCTGCTCCTTGACAGATACTCAATCTACCCGATACCCTCGGGTCGTGTAAAGGCGAGACCGGCGCATTGTCAGCGCAAAGGAGAACAAAACATGCTTCGTCATCTCATCCACGTCAACGACAGCAAAATCATCTTCCTGGTGATGGACGGCCTCGGCGGGATCCGCTCGGAAACGTTCCCGAAAACGGCGCTCGAGGCGGCCGCCACCCCCAACCTCGACCGCCTGGCCCGCGAGGGGCTCTGCGGCCGGCACATGCCGGTGGGCATGGGGATCACGCCGGGAAGCGGTCCGGCGCACTTCGCCCTCTTCGGCTACGACCCGCTCGCGCCGGAGAACGACGCCGGCCGGGGCGTGGTCGAGGTGACGGGCGTGGGATACGAGCTCCTCGACGACGACATCGCGATCCGCGGCAACTTCGCCACCGTCGACGCCGGCGGCGTGCTCGTCGACCGCCGGGCGGGCCGGATCCCCCACGAGGAGGGGGTGCGCATCTGCCGGAAGATGCAGGAGGCGATTTCCGCGATCGACGACGTCGAGACGATCGTCATGCCCGTCCGCGAGTACCGCTTCGGCCTCGTGCTGCGCGGGCCCGGCCTCTCGCCCGAGGTCGAGGAGACCGATCCGCAGGCGACGGGGCAGGCGCCCCTGCCGCCGGCGGCATACGATCCGAAGGCGGAGAAGACCGCCGCGATACTCGCGTCCTTCGTCGAAAAGGCCCGCGCGGTCCTCGCCGACGAGAAGAAGGCCAACGCGATCCTGTTGCGCGGCATCTCGCGCAAGCCGGTCATCGCCTCCTTCCAGGAGAGATACCGCCTCGATCCCGTCGCCGTCGCCGCCTACCCCCTCTACCGGGGCGTGGCGCGGCTCTGCGGCATGGCGCTCGCCGAGACGGGCTTCACCGTCGAGGAGGAGTTCGAGACGGTCCGCTCGCTGTGGAAGAAGGACCACGATTTCTTCTTCGTCCACGTGAAGAAGACGGATTCGTACGGGGAGGACGGAAACCACGAGAAGAAGGTCGGGGTGATCGAGGAGGTGGACCGCCTGTTGCCGATGCTGCTCGACCTCGAGCCGGATGTGATCATCGTCACCGGGGACCACTCGACGCCGTGCGCGCTGAAGAGCCACTCCTGGCACCCGGTGCCGTTCCTGATCCGGTCGGCCGTCTGCGGCCCGGACGACGTCGCCGCCTTCCACGAGAACGCCTGCGACCACGGGGGCCTCGGGATCTTCCCGGCGACCTCGATCATGACCGTCGCCCTGGCGAACGCGGGGAAACTGATGAAGTACGGGGCCTGACCGCCGTCAGGCGCGGATCAGGGCCCGTCGGCGCGGAACCGGAAGGTCGCCGCGATCGCCTGGAGCGTTTCCATCCCCCGCCGCTCGGCCGCCTCGTCCTTGTTCGCGTTGACGGAGAGCTGGACCGTGTAGGAAACGCCGTCGCGGAGAATCGCTCCCCACGTCCAGATACCGCCCCCCGAACGGCCGCTCTCGGGCGTGAACTCCCACCGGCCGTGCGCGCCGACCGCTTCCACGCCGCCGATCGACACCGTCTCCGGCCCGGCGACGTGCATCCGGTGCCGCTTCGTCGCGGCGGTGTAGCGCGACACCTCGTCGTAGACGTCCTGCGTGATGACCTCGCTCCGCACCGTCGGCTGCCATCGGACCTCGATCTCGAGGTAGCCGTCCGCGGTGTCGGCGGCCCAGTCGATCCGTCCGCCCCTGCCCTCGACGGCCCCGTCGGTCGTCCGGAACCCGTCGGGCAGATCGAGCGTGAAGGGCGGATCGACGATCGCCTGGACGAGGCGCACGTAGACGGCCCGGACGTTGAAGGGGACGAGGTTGGCGAGGAGGTCGCCCTCGGTGCCCGGTACGGCGACGCTCGTCGCGACGTCGAAGGCCGAGCCGCCGCCCCTGATGTGTCTCTCGCAGAGATCGAGAAGGTAGCGGATGTAGTCGGCCGTCTCCCCGAGGACGCCGGGGCCGGAGACGAAACCGTTCCCCGGCACGACGCGCCGCGGGCCGGTCGCCTCGATCTCGCCGATAATCCGTAACCAGTTGGCGAGATCGGCGCCGTCGTCGCCGAGGTTCGGATGATAGCCTGCGGCGGCGAGCCCGCCGGTGAAGACGACGCGCTCTTTCGGCACGAAGACGACCGCGTCGCCCGCCGTGTGCCCCGGTCCGAAGTACCGCACGAGGACCATGATGCCGCCGAGGTCGATCTCCAGCATTTCGCCGAGAAGCGAGTCAGGCGGGGCGATCTCGACGTCCCGGAGCAGCGCCCACGCCTCGGGACGGTAGGCGCGGTAGTAGTCGAGGTAGACGGGCGAGAACCGGCGCAGATCCTCGGCCGTCTCGGGACGGGCGAGGATCGTCGCGCCCGCGTCTCGGAAGACGGCGTTCCCCCACGCGTGGTCCGGGTGGTAGTGGGTGTTGACCGCCCAGCGCACGGGGAGGTCGGTGACGCCGCGGATCGCCTCGAGCAGCTCCCGCGCGAGGGCGGGGGTGTACCGGGTATCGACGACGAGAACCGCCTCGTCGCCCACGACGAACCCGCTGTTGGCTCCGAGCCCCTCGGCCGCCGAGGGGCCGTCGGCCACCATGGCATAGACGTGCTCCGACACCCTGACCAGGCCGGGGCCGCCCGATTCCCGTCCGCACCCCGCCAGCACCGGCAGGATGGCCAACGCCAGTGCGATCGCTCGTCTCGTCATATCCACCCTTCCGTCATCGTTCGCCGCCCCGCTCCTCGGTGAAGAGCACCCAGTCGCCGGCACGATAGACCATCGCGAGGGCAACGGGGAATCCCGGCTTCCGCCGGAGGTCGGCCATGTCACGCATCGTCGTCAGCCAGAGCCGCCCGGGCTCGCGTTCGATCGCCCGGGCGAGGTCGTCGGGCGTCTCGATCGCACGCCGGTCGAGCGAGCGTCCGCCGTAGAAGAGGAGCCGCGCCGCGCCGATCTCCCCGGGCTGCCGGAAATTCGCCACGCTTCCGCCGGCGGGCAGGAGCCGCGCCGTCATCCCGGCGATCTCGTCGATTTGGTCGTCCACGCGCCGGTGCAGGTCGAGCGGCGTGATCACGATGAGCATCATGAGGAAGAGGAGGACCATGACGAGGACGCGATCGAGCGACCGGAGCCGCTCGCTGCCTCCCTGGCCGGTTTTCCGCCGTGCGGCGAGGAGGCGCGCCGCTTCCCGCGCCGCCATGATCGCGGCGGGCGGGGCGGCCGCGAGAAAGCGTTCGGCCCGCGCGCCGCCCGCCAAACCGAAGAAGATGGCGAGGAGCGCGGCGAAGACGAGGAGGAGGCGGTCGGCGCCCGCCGTTCCGCCCGCCGCGCGCGGCAGGCACGTCCGGATTGCCGCGGCTGCCGCGAGGATCGACCAGGGCAGGCTCGCCGCCCATGCGCGCCATGCGTCGCGGACGGCATCGCCGGCCGCGACGAGCGGGAAACCGCCGAGGCCGCCGCCCGCCCCCGCGCTCCAGGCGAGGCCGGCGGCGAGGGCTCCCGCCGTGGCGACGAGAAACGCCGGCCGCCCGAACGCCGCCCGGCGTCCCTGGTCGGCCGCGAGGGCGGCGAGTCCCGCCGGGAGGAGGAAAAGCCCGGCCGCGCCCGCCGAGAAGACCGCGCAGGCGACCCCCGCGCCCCACTCCCAGGCGCCGTCCGGCGCGGGAAGCCGCAGCAGGCCGAGAAGCGCGAGCGCGACGGAGAGGGCGAGGAAGACCTCCGGCGACGCGTGCGGCGCATACCTGCCGAAGAAGGGGCTGGCGACGAGGAGCAGGGCGGCGAGGAGCCCCGCGGCAGATCGGTCGTCCGCCGCCGCGGCCGCGGCGGCGGCCCGCACGAAAGCCACGGCGGCGAGCGCGAGGAAAACGAAGGGAAGCCGGACTGCCCAGCCGCTCGCGCCGAGGAGGCGGATCGACGCGGCCGCCGTCCAGAGGGGAAGCGGCGGCGTCCCCGGAACCGCCTCTCCGTCGAACCGCGCCGGCCAGAGGTTGCCCCCGGCGGCCTCTCGGGCCTGCTCGGCGAAGACCGCCTCGCCGGTGGCGGGGAGCGTGCCCTCCCAGATCCCCCATCCCGTCACGACCAGGGCCGAGAGGAAGAAGAGGAAGAGGAGAAAGGATCCCCGGCTGTCCTCCCCGGCGAGAAACGGCAACTCCTTCACGGCATCCTTCCCTTCCAGGCAGTTGCGCCCGGCCCGGGGCGCGTCGATGCGGGCCGTCGCGTGAGTATACCGCCCCCCGGCGGCGGCGCATACAAAAAATGCCCGGCCGGGCGTATCCGTGCCGCCCGGCCGGGCCGATCATTCTCCGTTCGTTGCGACCGCGGGGGCCGGGCGGAACGCTATCCGAGGTGCTTGTCGATGAACTTCTTGAGGATCTCCTTGGGCGCGGCGCCCGACATCGAGTCGACCTCCTCGCCGCCCTTGAAGACCTTGAGCGTGGGAATCCCCATGATCCCGTAGCGGATCGCGATCTCCCTGCTGTCGTCCGTGTTGAGCTTGACGAACGAGACGGCGGCGCCGTACTCGCCGGCAAGCTCGTCGAGGACCGGCGCGATCATCTGGCAGGGACCGCACCACGGGGCCCAGAAATCCACGACCACGGGAACGGTGCTGTCGAGCACCTCCGCCTGGAAGGTATCCTCGCCGACATGCTTGATGTTGTCACTCATCGTTTCCTCTCCTTGCGTCCGATTGCCTGACGCCGCACCTGCTCAGACACGAGAGCATGGTGGCGACGTTCTTCTCAGTGAGACGATAGTACGACCGGGGCATCTCCTTGCGGTTCATCACGATCCTGTTGAGCCGGAGGATCCGGAGCTGCTGCGAGACGAGCGACTGCTTGAGCCCCGTTTTCTCGCAGATCTGCGAGACCGTCAGCTCGCCGTCCGCCAGCAGGTTCACGATCCGCAGCCGGGCCGGACTCGACAGGGCCTTCAGGATCTCGGCGAACCGCTCGATCCGGTCGACGGGCAGCGGGCCGCTCCCGCTTCCCCGTTCCGCCTTTCTTGCGTCGTTCCGTTTCATATGAATATTATAATATCATAATATCAATACTTGTCAAGAAAAAACGTCCGGCGCTTGACACCCCCGGCGGGGAGCGCCTAGAGTCGAGGCGCGCCGGCCGGAACGGCCCGGCGAAACCGGAGAAGGAGGTCCCCAGCATGCTCCACGGTCTCTTCGTCGCCCTCGTCACCCCGTTCACGCGCGAGGGCGCGCTCGACGAGGCCCGGCTGACCGAGCTCGTCCGCCTGCACGTCGAGGCGGGCACCGACGGCCTCGTCCCGTGCGCCACGACCAGCGAGAATCCCGCCCTCGAGGACGCGGAATGGGCCCGCATCGTCGAGATCGCGGTCCGCGAGGCGGCGGGGCGCCTGGCGGTGTACGCCGGGTGCGGCACGAACTCGACGACCCGCTCGATCGCGAACATCCGCCGCGCGCGCGACCTCGGGGCAAACGGGGCGATGGTCGTCACCCCCTACTACAACAAGCCGACGCAGGAGGGGCTCTACGCCCACTTCTCCGCGCTCGCCGACGAGGGCGGGCTCCCGCTGATGCTCTACAACGTGCCGGGGCGGACGGGCGTCAACCTCGCCGCCGGCACCGTGGCCCGCCTCGCGCCGCACGAGCGGATCGTCGCCGTCAAGGAGGCGAGCGGCGACCTCGAGCAGATGTCGGAGATCGTCCGCCTCTGCGGCGACCGCGTGTCACTCCTCTCGGGGGACGACGGGATCGTCCTCGCCGTCCTCGCCGTCGGCGGGCGCGGCGTGGTGAGCGTCGTCGGCAACATCGTGCCGCGGGACATGCTCGGTTTGATCGACGCCTTCGAGCGCGGGGAGATGGCGGAGGCGCTCGAGCGTCATCTCCGCCTGCTCCCCCTCTGCCGGGCGATGTTCCTCGAGACGAACCCGATGCCCGTCAAGACGGCGATGAACCTCCTCGGGCGCGACGTCGGCGAGGTGCGGCTCCCCCTCGTGCCGATGCGCCCGGAGACGCGCGCGGCGCTCGCCGAGGCGCTCGCCGCCTACGGCCTCGAGCCGGGGGAGGCGTGAGATGGGCAAGCCCGTGCGGATCGCGGTCTGCGGCGCCCTCGGGCGGATGGGCCGCGCCGTCGCCGAGGAAGCGGCCAACTGGCCCGGGATCCGGATCGCCTCGCTCGTCGAGGCGCCCGAACACCCGGGGATAGGCGAGCTGATCGGCGGCGTCGCCGTCGCCGCCGACGGCCCCGCGATCCCCGGCGACGCGGACGTCCTCGTCGATTTCACCAGGCCGGCCTCGGCGGCGAAACACGTCGAGGCCTGCGCCGCGGCGGGCACGGGCGCGGTCGTGGGCACGACGGGATTCTCCCCGGCGGAGACCGGCGCGATCCACCTGGCCGCCGGGCGCATCCCCCTTCTCCTCTCCCCGAACATGTCGATCGGCGTGAACCTCCTGCTTCGTCTCGCCGGCGATGCGGCCCGCGCCCTGCCCGGCTTCGACGTCGAGATCGTCGAGATCCACCACGGCGGCAAGAAGGACGCCCCGAGCGGGACGGCGGCGGCCCTCGCCGCGGCCGTCGAGGAGGCGCGCCCCGGCCTGCGCCGCGCGCATGGCCGCGAGGGACTCACCGGCCCGCGCGATGCGGCCGAGATCGGCATCCACTCGCTGCGCGGGGGCGACGTCGTCGGCGAGCACACCCTCGTCTTCGCCGGCGAGGGGGAGCGGGTCGAGCTGACCCACCGCGCGCACTCGCGCCGGACCTTCGCCCGCGGCGCGCTCGCCGCCGTCCTCTTCGTCGCCGGCCGGGTTCCCGGGCTCTACAACATGCGCGACGTCCTCGCCGCGGCGGCGGCGGACACGAACGGGTGATCGCCGCGCCCGGGCGGAACGGATTGGACGCAACGAGGGCCCGGCGCTGCTCCCGGGCCCTCGTCACTGCGTCGGGTCGCTGTTCTCTCCGGGGTTCTCAGTCTCCCTTGCGAATGATCACGTTGCCGTTGATCGTCCGGATTTTCACGCGGTGCTCGCCGCCGTTGACCTCTCCCGTGCCGTAGATGTACTTGCGCTTCTGGCCCCACTTCCGCTTCCACTCGGTCGTGCGCTCGATCTTCATGTCGAAGTCGCTCTCGATGCGGCACTCGCGCCGGTGATTTTTCGTGTAGGCGATCTCGACGTCGAATTCCATCGAGAGCCCGGGGGGGACGGTGAGCTCGATATCGCCGCCCATCGATTTCAGCTCGACGTCGCGCTTTCCCTCGCCGGGATCGCCGACCATCGTCACCTCGACGTCACCGCCCATCGTCACCGCGCTGATCCAGCCGTCGACGGCGTCGAGCTCGATGTCGCCGCCCATCGTCTTCGCCTTGCAGAAGCCTCCCGCGCTGCCGACGTGGATATCGCCGCCCATCGTCATCACGCTCGCGCCCACCGGGGCCTCGTTTACCCTGATGTCGCCCCCCATCGTCGTCACGTTCACCTTCTCCGCGCGGCCGACGTCGATGTTGCCTCCCATCGTGCGGAGCGTGACGTCCCGGGCCGGATAATCGACGTCGAGATCGCCGCCCATCGAGGTGATCGAGACGTCGCGGTCAGGCGAGTGGCCCTTGCCGCCGCCTCCCGTGACGTCGGTGTAGGTGACGTCCCCGCCGAGCGTCGAGCCGGTGAGGTCGCCGACGACCCGTTCGATTCGCACGTCCCCGCCCAGCGTCTTCACCTTGCCGTCGACGCGGGAGTCGGCGACCTCGACGTCGCCGCCGTATGTCGTCATGCGGATCGTCCCGTCGATCCGCGAGAAGGTCATGTCGCCGCCGAGCGTGCGTCCGGTCAGCCGGCCCTCGATCCCCTCGCACGCGATGTCGCCGCCGTAGGAGCTGAACTCGATGTCGGTCTCACGCGGAACGCGGAGGACGATGTCGGCGTCGGCCCGGCACCGGTGCATCCAGTTGTTTGCCTCGATCTCGATCTCGAGGCCGCGGCGCTTCCTGTCGAAGTCGACGTCGACGTCCTCGCGTTCTGTGCCGGTGATCCGGACGACCGCCTCGGCGCGGTTCTCGTCCCATCCCTCGATCCGGATGTCGCCGCCGCATTTCATCGTGATCTTCACCGTGCCGCCGGGATCGAGGTCGAAGCTCTTCTCGACGTTCCGTTCCCGGCCGCCGCCGAAAACGATCGCCGGGACGAGCAGAATCGCCAGGAGGATCGGGAGTGCGCGTCTCATCGCCGTGGTCCTTTCGTGTGCGGGGGACGGAACGGGCCGGCAACCCGAAAGGGGCCTTTCGCCGGATCCGCGATCACCTTGCTCCACGTCACCGTTCCGTTCCCCCGTATCGTCGTGTCCTGTTCCATATCCGGATTACGGCCCCGGGCGTGAAGAGGTTGCATCCCCCGGGAGGCTTTCGCTTTTCGCCCGCCCGGGGCGCGTGGTACAATCCGCCCGCCGGGAAAGGAGCGCCGCGTGAAAACGACAAACGGAACGGTGCGGATCGGTCTCGCCCAGGTGAATCCCACGGTCGGCGACCTCGCGGGAAACGTCGGGCTCGTCGGGCGTCTCGTCGCCGAGGCGAAGCGGGCCGGCGTCCAGCTCCTCGCCTTTCCCGAGCTCGTCATCTGCGGCTATCCCCCCGAGGATCTCCTGCTCAAGCCCCGCTTCCTCGCCGACTGCGAGGCGGCGCTCGCGCAGGCGGCCTCGCTGGCGCGCGGGATCGCGCTCGTCGTGGGCGCGCCGGAGAAGCCCGACCACCGCGGCGGCCATCCGTACAATACCGCCGTCCTGCTGTATCGCGGCAGGATCGCCGCCCGCTACCGCAAGATCCATCTGCCGAACTACGGCGTCTTCGACGAGCAGCGATACTTCTCGGCGGGCGAGGCACCCCTCGCCGTCGATCTCGGCGGCCTCCGCGTTGGCCTCAGCGTCTGCGAGGACGTCTGGGTCGACCGCGGCCCGGTCGAGGCCCTCGCCTCGGATGCGGAGACGGGCGTCGTCGTCAACATCTCCGCCTCTCCCTACCACCGGCGGAAGGGCCCCGAGCGGGAGCGCCTCATGCGGCGCCGGGCGAAGGAGAACGGCATCTGGCTCTTCTACGTCAACCTCCTCGGCGGGCAGGACGAGCTCGTCTTCGACGGGAGCAGCGTCATCGCCGATCCCGCGGGCCGCACCGTCGCCCGCGGGCGGCCCTTCCGGGAGGACCTCATCGTGGCCGACGTCCCCGTGCCCGCGCGTCCCGCCGCCCCACGCGGCCGCCGGCCGCGCGCGGCGGCCCGCCCCGCGATCGTTCGCCTGCCGGCCCTCTACCGGCCGGCGCGCCGCCCGCCCCTCCGGCGCCGGCGCACCGGGCACCTCGCCCCCGTCGCCGAGGTCTACGAGGCCCTCGTTCTCGGCACCCGCGACTACGTGGACAAGAACGGATTCTCGCACGTCGTCCTCGGGATCAGCGGCGGGCTCGATTCGGCGCTGACGGCCGCGATCGCCGTCGACGCCCTCGGCCGCGACCGCGTGACGGGGGTCACGATGCCCTCGGGATACACGTCGGAAGAGACGCTGGCCGACGCGCGCCGCCTCGCCGCGTCCCTGCGGATCGAGCTGCTCGAGCTGCCGATCGGTCCCGCGCACGACGCCTACCGCGGCATCCTCGGCGACGCGGGGATCGCGGCGCGCCTCGATGTGACCGAGGAGAACATCCAGGCGCGGATCCGGGGGAACCTCCTCATGGCCCTCTCGAACGCGCGCGGCTGGCTCGTCCTTACCACGGGAAACAAGAGCGAGACGGCGGTCGGATACTGCACCCTCTACGGCGACATGGCCGGCGGCTTCGCCGTCCTCAAGGACGTCCCCAAGACGCTCGCCTGGGCGCTCGCCCGCGACCGCAACCGCCGGGCCCGGCAGGAGACGATCCCCCGCTCGATCATCCGCCGCCCCCCCTCGGCCGAGCTGCGCCCCGGCCAGTGCGACCAGGACTCCCTTCCCGCCTACCGGATCCTCGACCGCGTGATCGAGCTCTACGTGGAGCACGACCTCTCCGTGGACGAGATCGTCGCTCGCGGGATCGAGCCGGCGACGGCGCGGCGGACCGTCGACCTCATCGACCGCAACGAGTACAAGCGGCGGCAGGCCCCCCCGGGGATCAAGATCACCCCGAAGGCCTTCGGACGCGACCGCCGCCTCCCGATCACCAACCGCTACCGCGACCGCGGCCGGCGTTCGGGCCCGACCGGGCCATGAACCGGGCCGGCGGGATCGTCGAGGGGCGCTTTCCCCACATCCGCCCCTATCGCCGCGAGGACCACGGCGGCGTCGTCGCCACGATCCGCGCAACCTACGCCGACCTCGCCTACACGATGGACTTCGCCGCCTTCGACCGGGATCTCGAGGACATCGAGATGAGCTACCGCGACGGGGGTGGCGAGTTCTGGGTGCTCGACGACCACGGCGACGTCGTCGGCTGCGTCGGCGTCACGCCGGTCGACGTCGAGACGTGCGAGCTGCACCGCCTCTACCTCCGCCGCTCGATCCGCGGGCGCAACTGGGGCCGGCGGCTCCTCGAAACGGCGGTCGACTGGGCGCGGGAGGCGGGCTTCCGGCGGATGGTCCTCTGGTCGGATATCCTCTTCGCCCGTGCGCGCGAGGTGTACGAGAAGAACGGTTTCACCGCGACGGAGCGGACGCGGGCCGTCGACCCGGTCAACCCGACCAGCGTCGAACGGCTGTTCACGCGAAACCTGTGAGCGGGGAGAGGCCGGACGCCGTCGAGGCTCGCCCGGCGGCCGTCTCCCGCCGCGGAGGGCCGGCATGCGCCGGAAGGGAACGCATGCCGCCGCCTTGTCAGCGCAGCAGGATCATCTTCTTCGTCTCGCCGAACGCGCCCGCGTCGAGCCGGTAGAAGTAGACGCCGCTCGCCGCGGTCGCGCCGCCGGCGATCCGGCCGTTCCATTCCACGCGGTGCCTCCCCGCCGGCCGCTCCCCGTCGACGAGCGTCGCCACGAGACGTCCGGCGACGTCGTAGACCCGGAGCGAGACGCGCCCGGCCTCGCCGAGGTCGAAGGCGATCACGGTGCGGGGATTGAAGGGGTTCGGCACGTTCTGCGCGAGGAAGGTCGCGCCGGCCGGCGGCGGCGTGTCGCCGCCGGTGACGCCTTCCGGCGAGACCGAAGCGAAGCCGCTCTCGTTGCCGTGGACGTCGACGGCGGCGATCCGGTACGAATACCCCGCGTCCCACCGCCACTCGGCGTCGAACCACGCGGCCTCGCCGGGCGTGGCGACGAGGTTCTCCGGCGAGGGCTCGAAACCCGGATCCGTTTCCCGGTAGATCGCGTAGTGATGGAGATCGGGTTCGGCGTTCTCCTCCCATGCGAGGTTCAGCCCCTCGGGGACGTAGCTCTGCTCGGCGACCGCTCCGACCGGGGCGGCGGGGGAGAGGTTGTCCACCGAATAGCCGCTGTCGACGGGGGAATCGAAGAAGAGATACTGCAGCGGCGTATGGGCGGTGACCATGAAATGCTGCCATCCCGGATCGGCTCCCGTCGAGTCGTACAGGCTCACGGCCGTGAAGGCGTAGCTCTCGACGTACCGGGCGGGGACGGTGGCGAGCCATTCCCACGAGTACCCGCCGGAGCCGAGGCGCACGGCCGGCCCCTCGAAGCCGGGCGGCACGTCCGGTATCCCGCCGGCGGCGTCATCCCCGGGGGCCGTGACCGCCGCAACCGGGGCGGACAGCCGCCGCCACACCGAGTAATGGGTGATCTCGGTCAGCGGCAGGACGTCGCAGGCGCTCGCGTCCCAGTGGATCGTCAGCTTGCCCCCCTGGTCGCGCGGGACGTCGAGGACCCCGGCGATCAGCGGCTGGTCGGGCAGCAGTCCCGCGGGGGAGACGCGCCGCGCGTAGATGTCGTGGTTTCCGTCGCGGAGATCGTCCCATGCGACCATCGCACCGCCGTCGCCGTCGAGGACGAGCGCGGCATCCGTCTGATTCCCCTCGACCTCGCAGATCGCGACGCCGTCCGCGGTCCACCGCGCGGCGCCCGAGGCGGCGATGCGCTGCGCGAAGACGTCGTAGTCGCCGCCTCGCACGTCGTTCCACGTGACGTAGGCCCCGCCCTCGCCGTCGGCCGCGATCTCGATATAGTACTGCCCCACCGCCAGGGTGCAGACGGGCATGCCCGTGCCCGCCCAGAGGACCGTCCCCGCGGCGCTGACGCGCTGGACGTAGGCGTCGTAGTTGCCCGCGCGGCTGTCGTGCCAGACGACGATCGCCCCGCCGGCGCCGTCGGTCGCGATCCTTGGGTACTGCTGGTTCGCCGTCGTCGAGCAGAGGGGGACGCCGCTCGCCGTCCACAGGAGATCCCCCTTGTCGTCGATCCGCTGCGCGTAGGCGGCGTCGTGCCCGGTTCGGGGATCGTCCCACGCGACGATCGCGCCTCCCGAACCGTCGGCGATCATGTCGACCGACTCCTGGTCGGCGGCGGCCACGCAGAGAGGCGCGCCGCCGGCGGCCCATTGCGCGGCCCCCGAGGCATCGATCCGCTGGGCGTAGAGATCGTCGTTTCCGTTCCGGTCGTCGATCCACGCCACGACGGCCCCGCCGGCGCCGTCGGAGACGATCCGGGCGTTCATCTGGTCGTACTTCGCGTCGCAGACGATGACGCCGCCGGTTGTCCACTGCATGACCCCCGAGGCGCTCACGCGCTGCGCATAGATGTCGTAATCGACATCGCGGAGGCATTCCCACGCCACGATGGCGCCCCCGGCGCCGTCCGGGGCGATCCATGGCCTGTTGAACATGTCGGCGACGGCGCAGACGGCCACGCCGTCGGCTCCCCACAGCACGTTTCCGGCCGCGTTGACGCGCTGGGCGTAGATCTCGGGAGAGAATCCGTTCCGGTTGTCGCGCCAGACGACGATCGCCCCGCCGGCGCCGTCCGAAACGACCCGTTGAGAGTACTGCGCCCCCGTCGCGGTGCAGAGCGCGACGCCGTCGGCCGTCCAGAGGACCTCTCCCGTGGCGTCGATGCGCTGGGCGTAGATATCGTCGTCCACGCCGCCGCGATGATCGCTCCAGACGACGATCGCCCCGCCGTCGCCGTCGGGAATCATCTCGACGTATTGCTGCGTGCCGCCGGCCGTGCAGACGGGCAGGCCGTCCGGCATCCAGACCGCGCCGAGCGGCGGCGCGGCGAGAACCACGAGACACATGCCCGCCAGGATCGATGTCTTCCAGTTGCCGTTCATTGTCGTCACTCCCTGTCGAATCGTCCGTCGTCGCCGTGGACATGCCGATGCCGCATCCGGCGCCCCGCCGCGCGTCCCGCGTCGGGCAACACATTCTCATATTGTACCACATGTTGCGACGATTCCGGTTGACAGAATCCGGCTCCGCCCCCAGGATGTCTCGCGAGTTCGCCTCCTCCCGTGTTCGATCGAGGTCCCGGCACCCGGAAAGGATGCGCCGATGAAACCATCCCGGACGATTCTCACGGCGATCGCATGCATCATGCTGGTCGTCGCCGCCGGCTGCAGCGACGACGACACCGTCGGGCCCGCGCCCGAGGAGGCGCTCGACCGCCCGCCCATTCCCGAGCCGACGTACTATGCCGGCCCGGTTCCGGAGAAATCGATGGAGCTCGTGGTGAAGACGGTGAAACTGTCGACGTACATCGCCTCGGTCGACAGCGTCTGGCCCAGTCCCGGCTGGTGCTGCGACGGGCCCGGCTGCGATTTCCAGTGCAGATTCTCCGCGACGTACCCCGGCCCGAACCGGATGAAGCTCGTCGAGGGCGACACGATCGTCACGGCGTACGACTCGCTCTTCACGAACATATATTACACGTATCCATCAAGTTACGGCGTGATGAACTGCAACCAGCTCTCCGCGTCCCCCTACATCCAGCACGTCCGCTACTGGGTGCGGCTCGGCAGCGTCGAGCGGTACTCGGGAAGCACGTCGGTCACGGTGACGCGGTCGACGACGCGGGGCGTCGAGACGACGAAGGCCGAGGAGTTCGGGCGGACGATCGGGATGTCGGCCACCGTCTCGGGAGGCCTGTTCGTGAACTTCTCGGCGACCCTCAGCGCGGAGTTCTCCTACTCGTCGTCGACCTCCATCACGGTGAGCGAGGAGGAGACGGTGGAGGAGTCCTTCACGATCGCCTGCCCCGATAACAAGAACATCGTCTACTGCGTCTGGCAGCTGGTGGACGATTTCCGGATATTCGGCCCCGGCGGCGAGCCGTACGAGGATCCCAACTACCGGTTCACCCCCGGCACCCACAGGGCCGTCTGCCCGACGGCGGAGTTCGTGCCGATGACGACGTACTTCGACAACTAGCGCCCGGCGATCCGCGAACGCGCGCCGGCGCCGGCGCTAGTCGGCCGTCGTGTTCATCATGACCGAGATCGCGCCCGATGCCGGGTTGGTGACGGCCAGATCCGGGTCGCCGTCCCCGTCGAGATCCCCCGCGGCCATGCCGGCGGGCGCCGTGCCGCCCCAGAATCCGCCCAGGAACGAGAAATTCCCCGCACCGTCATTGAGCAGGATCGAGACGCATTCGCCTTCTCCGTTCAGGGAGGCCAGATCGGTGTCGCCGTCCAGATCGAAGTCGCGCGCGGCGATGCGATAGGGCCGGCCGTTCGTAGAGACCTCGCGCGCCGGATCGAAGGTCCCGTCGCCATGTCCCGTGAACAGCAGCACGCAGTCGGGGTACATGTGCACCGCGGCGAGATCGACGCGGCCGTCGCCGTCGAGATCCTCGACGACGAGGTACATGGTGTTTCCGTCGACGTCGAGCACCGAGGTCGCCTGGAAGGTCGCGTTGCCGTCGTTCGACAAAATGAACACCTCTCCCTGGTTCGCATCGGCCACGGCCAGGTCGGTGTCGCCGTCGCCGTCGAAATCGTGCCCGGCGATCGACGTCGGGTATCGCCAGTCGCCGAGGCCGTGCTCGCGGGGCGGATCGAATGTCCCGTCCCCCCCGTTCATGAGGATCGAGATGTACGTCGCCATGTAATTCGCCACGGCCAGGTCGGCATGCCCGTCGCCGTCGAGGTCGCACGCACAGGCGGCGTGGGGCGAGTCGCCGGCGTCGTATTCGACGGGAGGGTCGAACGTCCCGTTCCCGGCATTCAGCATGACGGCGACGGTGTTCTTCGGAGCGGAGCAGGTGACGACGAGATCCGCCTGGCCGTCGTTGTCCAGGTCGCTCGCGAAAATCGAACCGAGCGCGCCGTCGATCGGGTATCCGGGCCCCGGCGAGAAGGATCCCCTGCCGTCGTTCATGAACACCGACACGCCGTTCCGGCTTGCCGCGACGGCGAGATCGAGATCGCCGTCGTTGTCGAGATCGGCCGCCACGATCGATTCCGGCGATTCCCCCGCATCGTACCGCCGCCGGTCCGTCGGATAACGGCCGGTTCCGTCGTTGACGTAGATCACCATCGTATTGCTCGTGGCGTTGACGGCCGCGAGATCCGTCGCGCCGTCCCCGTCGAAATCGGCGGCGCACACCGAGCGCGGGCCGGCGCCCGCCTCGTACGCGTCGTGCGACGCGCCGTGATCCTCCGACCGGAAGATCCACAGGTCGTATGAATACGTATTGACCGAGATCAGCTCGTTTTGCCCGTCGTCGTCGAGATCGGCCGCCACGAGATCCCCCGGCATGGCGCCGGCGCCGAAGACGGTCGGCGCGCCGAACGTGCCGAGTCCGTCGTTCTCCAGGCAGAACAGGTACGGCCCGTTGAGATCGGCTCCCACCAGGTCCTCATCGCCGTCCGCATCGATGTCCAGGGAAACAAGGGCGGACGTGCCGTACGCGGATCCGCCTTCATACCCCACCGAGTCGGCGAACGTCCCGTTCCCCTCGTTCAGCAGCACGGAGATGCCTCCCATGAAGTCGAGCGTCGCGAGATCCTCGTGGCGGTCCCCATCGAAATCGGCCGTGCAGACGACCCCGGGTCCGGGCCGCACGTCATGGCAGGTCGTCGTGTCGAAGACGCCGTTCCCGAGGTTGTCCAGCACGCATACGTCGAGGCCCAAGCCCACGTACACGGCGTCGGGAATGCCCGCGCCGTAGACGTCGCACATGGCGAACGACGAGATATAGCAGTCGACGGAATAGTCGAGTCTCCTCGTGAACGTCCCGTTTCCCCTGCAGAAGTACGTCGAGATGGAGCGGGACGACCTGTTCGCCACGACCAGGTCCTTCACGCCGTCGCCGTCGATGTCGCAGGCGCTGATGCCGATCGGATCCTGCCCCACGTCATAGGTCCCGGCCTCGCGGAACAGACCGCGGCCGTCATTCAGGAATACCGAGAGGTCCTCGGAATCGGAGTTCGCCGTGACCAGGTCGACGTCGCCGTCGGAATCGAAATCCCCGGCCGAGATCCCGCACGGTTCATCGCGGACCAGGTACACGAGCCGCGTATCGAACATCATGAAGAAATCGTCCGGGGGAGACGGGTTCGGGGGCGCGACGGCCGAATCCTCGCTGCACGAGACGGACAGGGCCGCGAATGCAAGAATGCACGCAATGACAGGCTTCATTGCGAGCCTCCTCTCCGGTTCGCACGCACTATCAAAGGATCGTCGCGTCATTGTAGCACTGATTTCATAAAAGGTATCGTGGTTTATCTCGCGAACGCTCGCCGCCCGCCCGGCACGAAACCGACCGGCCGTTCTCAGGTGAGGCCAGTTGATCGGCCTCAGATCCGCAGGCCGTCCGGGAGGACGGCGCCCTTGGGGACGACGACGATGCCGTCGCGGATGTAGTAGCGCTCCTCGGGGTCGTCGTAGCGGTCGAGTTGGCGGCGGTTCTCGATGACGACGTCGCGGCCGATGAGGACGTTCTTGTCGACGATCGCCCGGCGGATGCGCGCGTTCGGGCCGATCCCCGCCCGAGGCTGCTCGGCGCCGCAGTCCTCCGCCCCCTCGTAATGGTCCGCCCCCATCACGAGCGAATCGGCGACGACGGCGCCGGGGCCGATCCGGGAGCGCACGCCGACGATCGAGCGGACGATCCTGGCGCGGCCGATCTGGCAGCCGTTGTTGATGATCGATCGCTCGATCGTCGCCTTCTCCAGCTTCGAGCCCGCGAGAAAGCGCGGATGAGTGAAGAGGGGCGAGCGCGGATCGAAGAGGTTGAACGCCGGATCGGGCGCGAGCAGGTCCATGTGCGCACGGTAGAACGAGCGGATCGTCCCGATGTCCTCCCAGTACCCGTCGTAGAGCCACGCGTTCACGCGGAGCCGCTCGAGGGCCTGGGGGATGAGCTCCCTGGCGAAATCGACCACCGTCGGCTCGCGATCGAGCGTCTCGCGGAGCGCCTCGGACCGGAAGACGTAGATCCCCATCGAGCCGAGGTAGGGCCGGCGGCGGGCCTCGCCGGCGGTGAGCCCGAGAACGCGCGTGTCGGTCTTCATCCGGCTGAGGACGCTCCGTTTTGGCTTCTCGCGGAACTCGACGATCCGCCCCGAGCGGTCGGCGCGCAAAATGCCGAACTCCCCGGCGCGCGACGCGGAGACCGGTTTGACGGCGATCGTGATGTCGGCGCCGCTCTCCCGGTGGTGCCTGAGGAACTCGCGGAAATCCATCCGGTAGAGGTGGTCGCCGGAGAGGATGACGACGTCGCGGCAGGGATAGTCGTCGAGGTGTGGCAGCGCCTTGCGCGCCGCGTCGGCCGTCCCCTGGAACCAGTCGCGCGAGGCGTGCGTCTGCTCGGCGGCGAGGATCTCCACGAAGCCGTGGCTGAAGTTGTCGAAGCGGTAGGTGGACGAGACGTGCCGGTTCAGCGAGGCGGAGTTGAACTGCGTGAGGATGTAGATCCGGTCGATCCCCGAGTTGATGCAGTTGCTCACCGTGACGTCGATCAGCCGGTAATTGCCCGCCACCGGCACGGCCGGTTTCGACCGCGTCTTCGTGAGGGGGAAGAGCCGCGTGCCGCGCCCCCCGCCGAGCACCACCGCCGTCGTCGATTCCATCCCGATCGCCTCCCGTTGATGTCTCCCCGCCATTCTACCCGGAACGAACGCGGGGCGCCACCCGTTCCAACCAAAAAAAGCGGGGACGCCGGCATCCGCCGGCATCCCCGCGACTGGCGTGTTCCGGCGGCGCTACTCGGCCTCGAGATCGATCGTGTCGACCTCGCCGAACTCCTCGAGTGGCCGGTCGAACTGATCGCGGTCGCCCACGACGAGGATGGTGAGCCGGTCGGGGTGCAGGTAGGTCCTCGCCACCCGGCGGATGTCCTCGACGGTCATGGCCGCGTAGGCGGCCATATCGCGCTCCGGCGTATCGAGCGGGCGCCCCTGGAAACGCAGTTGGACGAGTCGCCTGACGACCTGCGCCTTCGACTCGTAGTCGAAAACCTGGCTGTTGACGTAGGAGTCGACCGCCTTGCGGACCTCCTCCTCGGTCGGCCCCTCGTCGCGCATGCGCTCGATCTGCTCGATGATCAGCTGCATCGCCCGGCTGTACTCGTCGGCCTTCGTCTGCGCGTAGGCGCGGAAGACGCCGACGGTCCAGGGATCGGCCGAGTACCGCGAGCCGGTCGAGTAGGCGAGCCCCGCGTCGGAGCGGACCTTCTCGGTGATCCACGAGGTGAAGCTGCCCCCGCCGAGGATGTAGTTCATGATGTCGACGGCGCAGCGGTCCTCGTTGTTCGCGTTGATCCCCTCGTGTCCGATCGCCATGTAGGCCTGGTTGATGTCCTTGTAGGCGTAGTGCCACGATGCGGGCGGAAGCAACCGAAGGGGCGGGACCTCGGGGATCTCGGCGGCGCCCGGCGCCCAGTCGGCGAAGGCGCCGTTCAGGGCGAGGACGATCTCGTCGCGCGTGACGTCCCCGCTGATCCCGATGACCGCGCTCCCCGGCCTGACGTATGCCTCGTGGAAGGCGGCGAGGTCGTCGCGGGAGATCGCCGACACGCTCGCCGCGGTCGCCTCGCGGGCGTAGGGGTGGTCGCCGTAGATCAGCCGGTTGAACTCGCGGCTCACGATGCGGCGCGGCTGGTCGTTGCGCCGCAGGATCTCCTCGAGCATCGTCTTCCGCTTCATCTCGACCTTCTCTTCGGGGAAGGCCGGGTGGATGAGCAGGTCGGCGAAGATCCCGAGGATCGCGTCGAGATCCTTCTTCAGGCAGTTGAAGGAGAAGGTGGCGCCGAGGGCGCCTCCCTCGAACTCGATCCGGGCGGCGCGGAACTCCAGCTCGTCGTTGAGTCGGTCGGAGGGCCACGCCTCGCTCCCGCCGTTGCGCATCGTCCAGACGGCCATGTCGTTCAGCCCCGTCTTCTCCGGCGCGGGGAACCACGTCTTCACCTGGATGACGACGTCGACGACGGGGATCTCGTGATCCTCCACGAGGAAGCCCGCGAGGCCGTTGTCGAGCGTGATCTCGGCCACCTCGGGGGTCTTGATGTCGAGCGGTTCGTACTCGAGATCGCCCGGATGGGGGCGCGTGTCCTTCCCGGCGGGCGCCGGCGTCGCGAGTGCGAGCACCGCGGCCGCCGCCAGGATCGTGAAGAGGAGTCTTTTCGTCATTTCGATTCTCCCTTCTCCGCCCCGCCGTCATCGTCCTGGACGAAGCCGGCGGCCTTCGCTCGCTCGTAGAGCTCGAGCCCGAGCGCCTGCCGCTCCTCGTCCGACCGCAGGCTCTGGAACCGCTGCATGATCTCCATTCGCTCCGCCTGGTCGAGGCTCATCACGTAGGCCTGGATCGCCTGCATGTCCACCTCGGGCTCCCCGCCTCCGGCGGCGTCGGCGTCCTCCTCCACCTTGACCCGCCAGCCGACGGTGCGGTTGCGCTCGGTGAAATACGTGCCGGCGACGCGCATGACATCCTCGGCGGTGACCTCCTTGATCCGCTCGTACCGGTCGAAGATCTTCCGGTAATCGCCGAGATAGAGCTCGCCGAAGAGCACCTGGAAGGCGATCCCCAGGTTGGAGCCGAGCTGCCGGATCGTCTGGGCGTCGATCTGGTTCTTGATCCGCTGCAGCTCGCGTTCTGTCACCGGCTCGGTCTTCAGCCGGTCGATCTCGGCGACGATCGCCGCCTCGACCTCCTCGATGGTGTGCGGCGCCCGCGGCTCGGCCGAGACGATCACGAGGTTGTCGTAGCGGTTGCCGGGACCCGTGGAGCAGTTCGGCGGGTCGGCGGTGAGCTCCTGCTTTTCGTAGATCGAGGTGTACAGGCGGCTCGTCCGGCCGCTGGCGAGGATCTCGGTGATGACGTCGAAGACGACCTCGTCGGGATCGGGGTGGCTCGGCTTGTGCCACGCGAGCATCAGCCGCGGGTTGGCCGTGTGCTCGATGACCACGCGGCGCTCGCCCTGCTGTTCCGGCTCGCGCGTCTCGACCGGGGTCGTGGGCTCCTGGGCCGGGATGGGGCCGAAGTACCGCCTGGCGAGCTTTTTCGCCCGCTTGTAGTCGATGTCGCCGACGAGAACCACCGTGGCGTTGTTCGGCGCGTAGAAGCGGCGGTTGTATGCGGTCAGCTCCTTGCGGTCGATCGTGAGCAGGTCGCTCATCCAGCCGACGACGGGCCACTTGTAGGGACAGGCGGTGAAGGCGACCGAGTAGAAGGCCTCCTCGAGCATCTCGTCGGGGTCGTTCTCGCTGAGCCTGCGCTCCTCCATGACGACGTCCCGCTCGGACCAGAACTCGCGGAAGACCGGCTCGGCCATGCGGTCGCTCTCGAGATCGAGCCAGAGCTCGAGCCGGTTGGCCGGCAGGTAGGCGAAGTAGACGGTGAAGTCGTACGAGGTGCCCGCGTTGAGGAAGCGGGCGCCGTTGTTCATGTAGGTCTCCCACAGCTCGTCCTTCACCATGAACCGGCGCTGCTCGTCGAGCAGGCGGTGGATCTCGCCCCACGCCTCCTCGTACTCGAGGTAGAGGGCGAGGTAGTCGGTGTCGCCGTCGGCGAGCAGATACTTCATCGCGGCGAGGGAGTCGGGCATGCGCTCCATCGCGCGCACCTTCTCGACGAGCAGGGCGTTCTGGGCGGCCTTCGACGCGCCGAGCGCCTCGTTCTCCTCGTCGGTGAAGGTGGCGAGGACATCCCGCGAGAAGCCCTTGAAGACGCCGAAGCGCCATTCGCCGAGCTGCTTGCGGAGCTCGATCGTCCGCTCGCCGAGCTCGTCGGTCTTCTCGATGTAGGGGATCTCGCTGTCGTAGTCGGTCGTTCCGATCATCTTCGTGCCCTTGAACATCATGTGCTCGAGCAGGTGGGATATCCCCGTGACGTTCGGCCACTCGTTCGCCGAACCGACGTTGAAGACGACCGCGCAGAAGACCACCGGGGCCTCCGGCCGCTCGACGACGAGGAATTTCATCCCGTTGTCCAGCTCGAACTCCTTGACCTTCTCGACCAGGGTGTCGGCGGTCGCGGCCGTCCCCGCGAGAACGAGCGCGACCAGCGCGACGAGAACCGGGACGAAACGGCCCCTTCTCGATCCAGACATGCCTCCTCCTTTCGGAAGCCGTGCGCCGCGGCGAACGCGGCGGCGTCGACGCCGCCGGCGCCCCCCGCGGGGACGCCGCGGCGCGGTGCGAAGAACGCCGCCTCCAGGGCGCGGCGGGAACGGATATCCTAGCAGCACCGCCCGCTCCGGGCAACCGGATTCATTGCGATGAAACGTTTCCGCGGCGCCGGTTGTATACGTACGGACGCCCCGCCTGGCGCGGGCGGCATCTGCCTTGCGCCTCTTCGCGGGCCTGTGCTACGCTCTCGGAACCGACGAGCCGGATCGGCATCCGGCCGGGGAGGAAGGGAAACCGATGCGACGCGCCGGAACAGCCATCATACTGCTTGCCGCGATCCTCTGTATCGCCGCGGGCGCCCCGGCCGTCGAGCCGGGGATCCGCGAGACGAGCCGCATTCCCGGTATCGACGAGGAATACTGGCAGCAGCGGGCCGATTACGAGATCGACGTCTCCCTCGACCCCGCGGCGAAGATTCTCGCGGGCCGGGAGCGTATCCGCTACAAGAACAACTCGCCCGACACGCTCGAGCGCTTCTACCTGCACCTCTACGCGAACGCCTATCGCGACAAGGTGACCCCGCTGTGGCGCGATTTCCATCCCGGGATCCTTTACTTCTTCCGCGGGATCGACGAGAGCCGGCGCGGGTGGATCGAGATCGATTCCCTCGCGGTCGACGGCGTGGCCGCCGCCTTCACGGTGGACGGAACGATCCTCGAGTGCGCGTTCACCCGCCCGCTTCCCCCGGGCGCGACCGTGACGATCGACGCCGCCTTCCGGGAGAAGATCCGGCGGCGCACCGGTCGGGCCGGATGGTCAGGCTCGAACTTCGCCCTCGCGCAGTGGTACCCGAAGATGGTCGTCTACGACACGGACGGCTGGCATCCCGACCAGTTCAGGCTCGGCGAGTTCTACGGGGAATTCGGCGACTACGACGTCCGGATCACCCTTCCCGAACCCTGGGTCGTCGCGGCGACGGGGCTCCCGGTGGAGGGGGATCCCGGCTGGGACCGCAACGCGCCGCCGCGCGCGCGGGCCGGCAAGCCGGCCCGGGGCGGCCACCCCGGCGGGCATCCCGGGGGCCATCCCGGGGCACGGCCCGGCGGAGCCGCGCCGACCGAGGCCGCGGCATCCGCGGGCCCGCCGAAGACGGTGCGGTTCACCGCCGAGCGGGTGCACGATTTCGCCTGGGTGACCGACCCGACCTTCGCCGTGCAGGACACCCTCTGGCACGGGATCCGCGTGATGAGCATCTTCCGCTCGTGGAACGCGGCCTGGGCCGACACGACCCTCGCCCACACGCTGCGCGCCCTCGCGTGGCTCGAGAAGACGGCGGGGCCCTGCCCCTGGCCGCAGATCACCGTCGCCGACTCCCCCGGGCACGGGGGGATGGAGTACCCGATGCTCTGCATGAACGGGTACGTCGACGAGTCGCTCGTCCTGCACGAGGTTGCGCACAACTGGTTCTACGGCGCCCTCGCCAACGACGAGCGCGACGAGGCGTGGCTCGACGAGGGATTCGTGCAGTACCTGATGTTCCGCCGCGCCGGCGAGCGCGGAACCGGAGGCGGTCACGGCGCCTCCATGTGGGAGGGGATCTCGCGGCCCGTCATAGAGCAGCACCGCGACGGCTTCGCCGAGCGGACCGCGACGCCGCACCACGAGCTCGTCAACGGCGCGCACACCACCGTCTACCTGAAATCGGCCCTCTTCCTCCGGGCCCTCCGCTACAGGATGGGTGGGGAGGCCTTCGACGAGGCCCTCCGCCTCTACGTGGATCGCTGGAAGTACAAGCACGTCGACGAGGAGGCCTTCCGCTCCGTCTGCGAGGAGGTGTGCGGCGAGAGCCTCGGCCTCTTCTTCAAGGAATGGCTGCACACGACGAAGACCTGCGACTACCGTCTCGCGCGCTTCACCCGAGAGAAGACGGCCGGGGGATGGAAGACGCGCGTGCTGATCGAGCGGAAGGGCGAGATGATCATGCCCCTCTCGCTCGCCTTCCGGCTCGAGGACGGCAACACCGTCGTCGAGCGGATCGACGGGATGCCGCGGACGATCGACCGGACCTTCGATTTCCAGATCAGGCCCCTCTCGTGCGAGATCGATCCGGACAACGAGATCCTCGACACCTACGAGCTCGACAACCGCCTGCCGCGGCGCCGGTCCCTCGCGCTCGACCTTCGCCCCGGCGCGCCCTGGCCGCACGACGCCTACGAGTACCGCGTGCTGCCCTTCGGCTTCTACAACGACGTCGACGGGGGCGTCGCCGGTCTTCGGCTCCGCGGCTCCTACGACGGGTCGTACAACAACCTGACGCTGCAGGGCACGTACGGCTTCGAGAGCGGAAAGGCCGGCGTCTACGCCGCCTGGGAAACCCCCTTCGGCTACCTGGGAAAGGAATCGCGGTTCGGTGCGGACGTGTTCGTCCGCGAAGGCCGCCGGGGCGCGACGGCCCGGATCTCGACGATCCGCCGGTCCTCGCTCGCCGAGCCGCTGGCGAAGCACATCTCCGTCTACCTCCGCTACCACGAGCTGACCGATTCGGCCTACGTCTTCCCGTGGACCTACGACGAGGGACAATTCATCGAGGCGGGGCTGACCTTCGCCCTCTACCCGCGCACCGACATCGCCGACGGCGCCGTCCGCCTCGACCTCTCGCGCTCCACCTGGGGGAGCGACGACTCGTGGGAGCAGGCCGTCTTCGAGGCGACGCTCGTGCCGACCCGCCGCTTCCCCGGCCCCGTCGATCCCTCGCTGCGGCTCTGGTTCGGCCACAGCTCGATCGACCCGCCGCTGCAGGAGCGCTTCAACCTCGCCGGCGCGGGCCCGCTCGACAAGGAGCGCTATTTCTGGCTCAGGAGCGTCGGCGGCTTCCCGAAGGACGACTACGGCCGCTTCCACGTGCCGGGGGACGCGAACCTGCGCGGCTACTACGCCGGCGACTTCAGCTTCAAGCGCATCGTCGCCGCCAATGCCGAGCTCTCCATTCCCTTCCCGCTGCCCGGCGCGCGCCGCTGGCGCCCGCTTGGCGACCGGCGGCTCTACCTCTTCGGCGACGCCGGGTCGGTCCTCGACGCCCGGCCCCTCGAGGCGCTGCCCCCGGCGATGCGGGCGGGATTCGACGAGACGATCTTCGACGGCTTCCTCGCCGACGCGGGCGTGGGCATCAGGATCTGGCGCATCACCGTGGAGCTGCCCGTCTGGGTGAGCAATCCCGTGCTGAACGGGGAATCAAACGAGTGGGACCTGCGCTGGACCGTCGGGATCGACAGCCTCTTCTAGGGAACGAGCTGGCGGACGGCGTCGATCACGGTGCCGTCGCGATACTCGACGAGGCAGACGACCCGGTCGCCGAAGGTCGGCTTCCGCGGCTTCCCCGTGATACCGATCGCTATCTCGTGCAGCTCGCCGATCGTTTTGAGCGGCAGCGCGCTCCCCTTCAGGCGGTCGAGGATGTCCCCCCGGGCCGGGTTCACCGCGATCCCGTACTCGGTGACGACCACGTCGATCGTCTCGCCGGGCGTCGTGATCGAGACGACCTCGTCGACGATCGTCGGCACGCGGCCGCGTACGACCGGCGCGGTGACGATCGTGATGCCGGCGTCGCAGACGTCCTGGAAGCCGCCGATGCCGTGCAGCAGCCACCCGTCGGAATGGGTGTTGACGTTGACGTTGAAATCGACGTCGATCTCGGTGGCCCCGAGGACCGCCGCCTTCACGCGCGTCGCGAAGCAGCCCTTCGTGTGGTAGCAGTAGGAGGTGAAGGGGCTGGTCTCGACGTGGCGCGGGTTCTCACGCAGCGACCGCACGCCGTCGAGGTCGAAGCACTGCCCGTCGAGAATCCACCCGATGAGGCCCTCCTCGAGCATCTCGACCATGTACTTGTTGGAACCGCCGCGGGCGAAGTCGGCGCGAAGCCCCTTGCGGCGCATGATGTCGGCGAGGTACTTGATGAAGGCGAGCGATATCCCGCCCGCGCCGGCCTGGAAGGAGAAGGCCGGCTCCTCCATGATGCCGATCGCGTCGACGAAGGCGGCCGCGTACTTCGCGATCATCAGCCTCGTGGGCGACCGGGTGATGCGCGTCGTCCCCGAGATGATCTGCTCCGGGTCGCCGAGCCGGTCGACCGTGCAGACGTGATCGACGTTGCCCCCCATGATCGGCCACGGGTAGTTGGGGAAGGGCACGAGGTTGTCCGTCACGACGACGACGTTCTCCGCGTAGAGGGAGTCGGCGAGCCCGTAGGAGACCACGCCGCACGCCGAGGGCCCGTCGAGGCCGTTGACGTTGCCGTGCTCGTCGGCCTGCGGGGCGGCGATGAACGCGGCGTCGACGTGGATGTCGCCGTCCTGGATCGCGCGGTAGCGGCCGCCGTGCGAGCGGAGGATGCAGCAGCGGGACATCTTCCCGAGCGAGCAGGCCTCGCCGACCGGTCCGTTCATCGACCCCTCGATATGCGAGATCACGCCGCTCTCGACGTGGCCCACGAGCGGCTCGTGCACGGGGAAGAGGGCCGAGGGGGCGAGGGTCAGGTTCCGGAGGCCGCGTGCGGCGAGACGGTCGACCACCATGTTGACCAGGCCGTCGCCGTTCCTGAGGTGGTGGTGGAAGGAGACGGTCGCGCCGTCGGCCAAATTGCACGCCTCGATCGCCTCGTCGAGGGACGCCCGCAGCTTGTTCCCGTAATCGGCGACCGCCCGCACCGGCGGGGCGGCCTTCCGCCCGCCGCCGCGATCCGCGTGCGCCCCCGCGAAGGGGCGAAGACGGCGCCCGTCGATCTCCTCGGGGATCATCCGCCCCGCCGCGTTCCTGACCATCTTCATCGCTGACATCCTTTGGTCGTCGAATCCCCGCGCTCAGCCGGCGTCCCCCTCGTCGAGGAGGCCGAGGGCCCCGGCGAGACGCAGGATCTTCCGCGCCCGCATCTCGATGGGTCTGTCGATCATCTTGGACTTGATCGTCGCCACGCCGCTTCCCTTCGCGCGCGCCTCCTCGATGGCGGCGACGACCGATTTCGCGTACTCGATCCGCTCGGGGGTCGGCCTGAACACCTCGTGGATCGGCTCGATCTGCGAGGGATGGATGACGCCCTTCCCCTCGAAGCCGAGCATCATCGCCTCGCGCGTGCTCTCGACGAGCCCCTCGGTGTCCTTGAAGGCCGAGTAGACCGTGTCGATCGCCTGGACGCCCGCCGCCTTCGCGCCGAGGACGATGAGCGAGCGGGCGACGAAGCTCTCCGTCCCCTCCCGCGTCCGCTCGACGCCGAGATCGGCGGTGAAGTCCTCCGCCCCGAAGCAGAGGGCGCAGACCCGGTCGCTCGCGGCGGCGATCTCCGCGGCGTTCAGCACGCCCCGCGCCGTCTCGATGAGCGGCATCAGGAGACGCGGCTCGGCGATCCCGTGTTCCGCCTCGACGCGCGCGACGATCTCCTCGACGGCGGCCACGTCCCCGGCGCAATCGCACTTCGGGATCAGGATGGTGTCCGGGCCGGCGGGGACGATCATCCGGATATCCGCCGCGCCGTACTCGGTGGAGAGGGGATTGATGCGGACGATCCGCTCGGCGCCGGCGTAATCGACGGAGAGGAGCGTGTTCCGCACGAGAACGCGCGCGGCGTCCTTCTGGGCGGGCGCCACGGAGTCCTCGAGGTCGAGGATCACCGTGTCGGCGCCGTAGCGGCCTCCGCCGAACATGAGGTTCGGGTCGTTCCCCGGCATGTAGAGGCGCGTCCGGCGGAGCCGGTCGCGCACCGGCGACGCCACCGGCACCTTCCGCGCGGGCGGGCAGCCCGGTTCGGCCACGTCCCACAACCGCCTCGCCGCCGCCTCGATCCGCGCCATGATCACGTAATCGTAGGCGCCGTTGTCCTCGGCGACGAGATGCGCGTGCTCGATGCCGAGTTCCCGCAGCGTCTCCCCGGCTCGCTCGCGGATCTGCTCGCCGAAGAGCGCCTCGACCGTGCTCGTCGCCTCGATCGACACGCCGCCGCTCGTTTGCTTCTCGAGCACGACGAGAATGTCGCCCTTCTTCTCCCCGCTGCCCGTTCGGGCCGCTTTCGTCTCGCTCATGACCCTCTTCCTGTCTGTATCTTCCCCCGAAACCGCGGCGGGAGAACCCGCCCGCCGCCCGCGACGGCAGGCGGCCGCCGCGGCACCAGCCTACTGTAATGAATTCGCCTCCCCGTGTCAAAGAAACACGGCGCGGGGCGGCGCCAACATGCGGGGGCGTATCGTGTTGTCGGAGAAACGGTGTGCCGGAAACAAAATCCGGGGCGGGCTCGCTGCAAACCCGCCCCGTTCTTTCCGAAGGAGGTTCAAAGGATCTTGCTGCTCAGGCCACCTTCGGCAGGCCACTCTCGAGCCTATTCCCTTAACGATGGGGGGAACGCCCAGCGTCGGAAATACAGAGGGGAACCGCGGGCTCGTTATGGCTCTTGCGCTTCGCATATAAGCGCAAGTATCGTGCCAATGAGGCGTTCGCGTCGACGGCGCCCCGATGCGTCAAGCGAGCCCGTGGACAGCCGTGGAAAATGCACGCAGCCTCTTGCCATGATGCATGTTACGGCATGGGCCGCCGCCGAACGCTTTCCAGTAACCGCGCATGATGCGCGATCTTAGCATCGTCGTCCCACACCTCCGCCCATAAGGAATCTTGACAAACTCCCTGCAAGCGTAAAGATTCTTTCCCTAGATGTGAACGACGTGGACGGTGTTCGTCGGTGTCCGCTCGCGCGTCGGGATCCCGGCGGTGAGGACGATCGTCCCCTCGAATCCCGCTTCGCGCATCTTTTCCCGGACGACGGGAAAGACCGTTTCGGTGGCCTCGATGCTGCCCACGGGGATCGCCTCGACCCCCCAGACGAGCGACATCCGCCGGACGACGGGGAGAAAATCGGTCATGGCCACGACGGGTACGCCGGGGCGCAGTGCCGCCATGAGCCTGGCGGTGCGGCCGGAGTGGGTGAGAACGGCGATCGCCGACGCGCCCGTCTCCGCGGCGATCGTGGCCGCCCCCGCGCAGACGGCCCCGTCGAGATCGCCCTGCGAGGCGGGCGCGTACGCGGCGTTCTCGATCCGCCGCGTTCCCGCCCCGGCGGCGAAGGCCTCGATCCGCCGGACGATCCGGTCCATCATCGCCACCGACTCGACGGGCAGGTTCCCCATCGCCGTCTCGGCGCTGAGCATGAGGGCGTCCGTGCCGTCGAGGACGGCGTTCGCGACGTCGCTCGCCTCGGCGCGCGTGGGGCGGTCGTGATCGATCATCGATTCGAGCATCTGCGTGGCCGTGATGACGGGCACGCCGCGGGCGAGGCAGGCGGCGATGATGCGCTTCTGGGCGACGGGAACCTCCTCCGGCGGGATCTCCACGCCGAGATCCCCCCGGGCGACCATGAGCGCATCCGACGCCCCGATGATCCCGTCGAGGCGTTCGAGGGCCTCCCGCTTCTCGATCTTCGCCACGATGCCGGCGTGCGATTCGTGTCGGCCGACGAGTTGCCGGAGTTCCTTTACCTCCGCGACGTCTCGGACGAAGGAGAGGGCCACGTAATCCACTCCGAGCGACAGGCCGAACTCGAGGTCGCGGCGGTCCTTTTCGGTGAGGGCCTCGACACCGAGGCGCACGCCGGGAAGATTGACCCCCTTGCGGGAGGTGAGAACGCCCCCGTGCACGACCTCGCAGAGGACCTCGCCCCGCTCGATCGCCCGCACGACGAGATGGATGCTCCCGTCGGCCAGGAAGATCTCGTTTCCCTGCCGGGCGTCGCGCGACAGATCCGGGTAGTTCACCGGCACGCGCCCCGTCGCGGTATCGCCCTCGCCCGCGACGAGCCGCACCTCGTCCCCCTCCGCGAGGCGCAGAGGCTCCGGCCCGATGTCGCCCACGCGGATCTTCGGCCCGCTGAGATCCTGCATGATCGCCACGCGGTCGCCCACGCGCCGTACGATCTCGTAAACGGCGCGGTGCTCCTCGTATGTGCCGTGGGAGAAATTGAGCCTCGCCACGTCCATCCCCGCCTCGACGAGACGGCCGATCGTCTTCTCGTCGCTCGAGGCCGGCCCGATCGTGCAGACGATCTTCGCCCGTCTCACCGTCCGTTCTCCTCCCGTTCCGGCAGGCGGCTCCCTGGCGGCCGCGTCGCCTGATTGTACCCGCCCGGCGCCCGCCTGCACAGTCATTTCGTCGGAAAGCGGGGCGTTTGCATCGCCGGCCGCCATGTGCTATTCATAGGTGGTCGGCCCCGCAACCGGGGCCGGCGGAAACGGGGAGGCGCGGTGAAGCGGCGAGTGTTGCATGTCATCTATTCCCTCTACCGGGGCGGCGCCGAGCGTCTCATCGAATCGCAGGCATCCGCCTCGGGGGGCGACTTCGACTACACGGTGTGCGCGCTCGCCGGGGGCGGCGACCTCGCCGACGCCCTCCGCACGATCGGCGCGTCGGTCGTCATCCTCGGCAAACGCCGCCGCGGCGAGTTCGGCGCGATGCGGGCGCTCGTCTCGCTGATGCGCCGCGAACGGCCGGCGCTGCTCCACCTGCACAACGCGCCCGGCCTCGTCTGGGGCACGGCGGCGTCGATCGCGGCGGGGATCGGCGCCCCCGTCGTCGCGACGATGCACAACCCCTGGTCGCCGGCGGGGATGCCTCTCGCCTACCGCCTCCTCTTTCCCGTCGGCCTGGGCCGTGCGGCGCGGATCGTCTGCGTCTCGGAGGACGCGCGGCGCTCCTTCGCCGCCCGGTTTCCCCGCCGGACCGGGCGTCTCGTGACGATCCCCAACGGGGTCGCACTCGCGCCCTTCGGCGCCCTGCCGCCTCGCGAGGAGTGCCGGAGACGGTTCCGCCTCCCCGTGGGCGTCCCCGTGGTCGGCACGGTCGGCCGCCTCGTGCCGGTCAAGGAGCACCGTCTCCTTGTCGAGGCCTTCGCCTCGCTGCACGAGGCGCACCCGTCGGCCCATCTCGCCATACTGGGCGAGGGCGAGGAACGCGGGGCGATCGAGGACCGGGCCGCCGAGCTTTCCCTGAACGAGAACGTCTCGATCATCCCGGCGACGCCGGACGTGGCGACCTTCCTCGGCGGACTCGACATCTTCGTCCTCTCCTCGCGATCGGAGGGGATGCCGATGACGCTGATCGAGGCCCTCGCCGCGGGCGTGCCGGCCGTCGCCACGGCGGTCGGCGGCGTCCCGGAGGTGATCGAGGACGGCCGGACGGGCATGCTCGTGCCCCCGGGCGACTCCGGGGCGCTCGCCGGGGCGATCGCCGCCCTCCTCGACGACCCCGTCCGCGCCGCCGCGCTCGGCGGGGCCGGCCGGGCCGCGGTTCGCGAGCGGTTCGGGGCCGCGCTGATGACCGAACGGATCGAGGAACTCTACGACCGGCTCCTCGCCGGCTGAGGCCCGCGGGCCGGGAAGGACGACATGAAGACGAGACGACTGGGACGAACAGACATCGATGCCGCCGTCGTCGGCTTCGGCGGGATCCCCATCCAGGGGCTGTCGGCGGACGAGGCGGAGACGGTCCTGCTCCGCGCCCTCGACCGGGGCGTCAACTTCTTCGACACGGCCCGCGGCTACACGGACAGCGAGGAGAAGATGGGACGCGCGCTAGCGCCGCACCGCGACCGGATCTTTCTCTCCACCAAGGCGATGTCGCGCACGGCCGAGGCGATGCGCGGCGAACTGGAGACGAGCCTGCGCCGTCTGCGCACCGACATGATCGACCTCTACCAGCTGCACGCCGTCGGTTCGCTGGAGGTGCTCGAGACGGTCCTCGGGCCCGGCGGCGCCCTGGAGACGCTCGAACGGGCGCGCGAGGAGGGGAAGATCCGGTGGATCGGCGTGACCGGCCATTCCCGTCCGGTCCTCCTCGAGGCCGTCGAGACGGACCGGTTCGACACGGTCCAGCTCCCCTTCAACCCGATCGAGACCGAATGGTCCGAGGACGTCCTCCCCGCCGCCGCCGCCCGGCGCGTCGGCACGATCGGCATGAAGCCGGTCGCCGGGGGAGCGCTGCGGAATGTCGCCGCCTCGCTGCGGTTCATCCTCTCCGGCGGCATCGACGTCGCGATCCCCGGGATGGACGCCGTCGAACAGGTCGACGAGAACTGCGCCGCCGCCGACCCGCTCCTGGAGCCGAACGAGGAGGAGCTCGCCGCCCTCGCCGACGAGCGCGCGCTGTGGGGCGAGAAGTTCTGCCGCCGCTGCGGCTATTGCATGCCCTGTCCGAACGAACTCAACATCCCCTTCCTCCTGCTCATCGAGGCCTACTACGTCCGGTACGGGCTGACCGACTGGGCCCTCGCCCGGCTCGCCGGCCTCGAGAAGCGATACGCCGACTGCACCGGCTGCGGGGCATGCGTGGAGAAGTGTCCCTACCTGCTGCCGATCCCCGAGCTGATGGAGCGGGCGGCGAAGACGGTCGTCTAGCCTCGTGCCGGCCGGGGTGGAAAACCTGCCGCCCCGCGCGGGGGAGCCCGTCGCCCCGCGACGCGACGGCCGCGCGGAACGCTTTCGCCCGCAGGGCCTTGCCGGCGGCGGCTCGCCGCGGAGCAGGTTGCCCGCCGCTGGCACGCAACTTGTATTCTCCCCTGAAAAAGCTGTTGACACTCGCGCCCGGGTGGTAAAAGCTGTTTTCGAGGGGGTTGACGAAGACCCCGTGCGGGGCAATCCTTCGAATGCGCGGTCCGGCGGACCGCCATGCCGCTCCGGCATACGCCCTCTTGGACGAGCGGTGAAGGAGGTGATGAGAAGGCATATCTCGGTTTCTTCTCAACACCATACATGAAGGCGGAGCGGGCGCTCTTCGCCCGCGATGCAGGAGGGAATGCGTATGAAACGATTCTTACTGGTTGCCGTTCTTTTCGTGTTTGCCGCGGGATCGGCGAACGCCCAGCTTCCCCCGAAGCCCTACATCGGCCTCTACGCCGACGGCAGCCACAGCCTGTGGTGCGCGACCGGCGCGATGCCGTTCTACCAGGTCACGATGTGGGTGTGGGCCCTCTCGACCGACGACTCGCTGCTCTGCGCCGAGTTCGCAGTCTCCTATCCCGCCTCGGGGATCATCGCGTCGACGACGACGGCGAATCCCGAGTACTCGGTCATCCTCGGCGACCTCGGAACGGGCATGAGCATCTGCTTCCAGTCCTGCCAGTACGGCTGGACCTGGCTCTTCCAGCAGGCGCTCTTCGTGAACGAGGCCGACAAGAAGATGATCCAGATCGTCCCGCACGGCGCCTCGGGCGTCGTGCAGGTGGCGCCCTGTCCGGCGGGCGCTCCCGAGATCCTCGCCACGGTCTTCACCAATCTCTACGTGAACGCCGAGAGCGGAACGGATGTCGAGTGCGACCAGACGGGCGTGGAGCCGAAGAGCTGGGGAGCGATCAAGCGCATGCTCGAATGATCGGCAGACCAATCCCGACCGGAACGATGAACGGGGCGCCGCGGGGCGCCCCGTTTTCCCGTCCGTGCCGGCCGGTTCCGCTGCTGCCGGATCGCCGCCCGCCGGTTCCCGCCCGATCCTCGAGGACGTCAGGGCTCCTTTTCGCACGCGGCGGCGGCGATCCGCTCCACGGCGCGGCTCGCCAGGTCCTCCCGGGCGGCCGGATCGCCCTCGAACCCGGTCACGATCCCCAGCCATCCCCCGCGGAGAAAGACGAGCACGTCGCCGCGGTACCGGTCGGATCCCGCCGCGGCGAGCCAGCCGCCGGCGCCCTCGCGCCCGGCGACCGCCGCCCCGATCGAGCCGGTGTACCAGTCGAATACCGTTCGCGCCGCCTCGTCGTCCTCGCCGGGAAAGAGATACAGTTTCCCCCGCTTTTCGCCGGCGGCGTACAGGGCCACGAAGGCCGGAGGGAACTTCGCGCTGCCGAGGACGCCCTCGTTGATGAAGGTCTCGCTCCAGGCGACGAGCCCGTCGGGGGGAAAAACGTCGAGGGCCGCCGGCGGCGCACCCGCGCCGTCGATCCTCGCCGCGATCGCCCCGGCGAAAGCCCGCATGCCCGCCGCCGATTCGGGGCTTCCGTCGTAGGCGTCGATCTTCACGTAGCACCGGCCCCGCAAAAGGTGGAGGGAGTAGGCGTCGCCGAACGCGTCGTCGCCGATTTCGAGGACGTCGGCATCGGGCGATCGGAACTGCGTGAAGATGCCGTAGGCCATGAGCGGCGAGGCGTGACGGTAGATCTCCACCTTGATGCTCCGGCCGGCGTCGTCGCGGTATTCCTGCGCGGCGACCGCCTCGAACTCGTAGGAAAGGAAATTCTCCGCCGATCCGTCGATGTATTCCCAGAGGTCCTCCGGCCCGTAGAAGAGTGGTTCGCCGTCCGTCGCCCAGCCCGCGATCTCGCCCGCTTGCGGGAGAAGATCCCCGGGGCCGGATCCGGCCAGGGCCGGCGAGGCCGCCGAAAAAGCCGCGCAGATCGCCACCGCCGTTATCGTCCGTCTCATGTCGACTCCTTCCTGTCGTCCGCCCTCGGATGATTATACGAATCGGCGGCCGGCGGCGCCCGCATTTTCTGTCCGGTCAACAAACGGCGGATTTTCGTCTTGTCTTCGCATCGGGACGGCCGTATGCTCCTTCACGAAGCGGCCTGTCACATCACGACGGACATTGGACGAGGAGAGAGGATGACCGACGCACATGGACGGCCGGAGCGCTCGATCGCCTGGCGCGCGATCGCCGTCGGCCTCGGGGCGGCGGTGATCGTCCGCCTCGTCGAATCCTTCCTCGCCGCCGACGGTCCGCTCGCCGGGCGCTTTCTCGCCGCGAGCGCGCCCGCCGTGTGGCTGGGTCCCCTGGCGGCCGGACTCATCGCCGCCTTCGGCTATCTCTGGGGCCGGCCACGCCCCGCGGTCGCGGACGCGGCGGCCGTCCTTCCGCTCACGCCGGAGCCCTCCTCCACGAGGACGCGCGCCATCCTCGAGACGCGGAAGGAATCCGACGCCGGGGAGATCATCATCGAGACGCAGAAGCTCGAGGCGTCGGGCGCGCTCGTCGGCGGCATCACGCACGATTTCAACAACCTCCTCGCGACGATCATGGGGAACGTCTCCCTGGCCCAGCTCCACGCCGACGACGAGGGCGAGCTCGCCCCGATTCTCGCCGATCTCGAGAAGGCGGCCCTCAAGGCGCGAAAGCTCACGCGCCAGCTCCAGGCGCTCGCGGGAAACGGTCCGCCGTCCAGGCGGAAGGTGCCGGCGGGAAACCTCGTCACCGACTCGGCGGAGCTCGCGCTGCACGGATCGAACATCTCCTGCCACTACAGCGTCTCCGACGGGCTCTGGCCGGTCGAGGTTGAGGAATCGCTGATGCGGCAGGCCCTCAGCAATATCGTGATGAACGCGCGCGAGTCCTCGCCCGAGGGAGGGCGCATCCACATCGACGTCGACAACCTCCATGTCGCCCTCCAGGGTCGGCTCCCGGTCGGCGAGGGGAACTGGTGCCGGATCGTCGTCCGCGACCGCGGCCACGGCATCCCGCGGGAAAACATCGTCCGGATCTTCGATCCGAACTTCACGACGAAGGAGAAGGGAAGCGGCCTCGGGCTCCCCGCCGCGTGGACGATCCTCCGCCGGCACGGCGGCCACATCGAGGTCGACTCGACGCCGGGGGAGGGAACGGCGGTGACGATCTACCTGCCGGCCTCGCCGGGCGTCGATGCGCGTCCGCCGGTCGTGACGTCCCCGGTTCCGGGCGGCCGCATGAAGATCCTCGTCATGGACGACGACGACCTGATCCGCAAGGTCCTCGGCAAACTGCTCGACAACTTCGGCTACGCCGTCGAATTCGCCGGCCGTGGGGAGGACGCCGTCGAACTCTGGCGACGGGCGATCGAGGCCGGCTCGCCGTTCGATGTCGCGATACTCGACCTCACCGTCGCCGGCGGCATGGGCGCCCGCTCGACGCTCGAGGAGCTGCGGCGGATCGATCCCGGCGTGCGGGCGATCGTCACGAGCGGGTACGGGACCGACCCGATCATGCAGACGCCGAAATCCTTCGGCTTCCGCGGCTCGATCCCCAAGCCCTATCGCGCGGAGGACCTCCAGTCCGTTCTCGGCGCGGCGCTGAAGAAGGAGTGACCGGCCGCGTCAGTGCCGGGCGGCGCGAACGTCCGGCCGCGGAGCGCCCGACCGGTTTCGGCACGTCGGATGCGATTTCCGCGTGCCCCGTCCCCGCCCACGTGCTATATTACCCCTGTATTCATAAGGAGCGACGAATGGGTTTTCTGAAACGTCTCCTCGGGCTCGAGACGATCCCGGGAGAGCCCGCCCCCCTGACAGACGCCAGCTACGATGCGCTCGTGCCGGCGAGCGACCTCCCCTGTTTCGTTTACGTTTTCACACTGATGTGCTCCGGGTGCCAGGTGATGGGAGGGCTGCTCAACGAGATCGGCCCCGATTACGTCGGCCGGGCACTTTTCTTCAAGCTCGACGCCACCAAGAATCCGCGCACCGCGGCCGCGCACGGCGTGACGGGCGTGCCGACGGTCCTCTGCATCCGCGGCGGATCGGTCGCCGACCGCCTCGTCGGCCTCGTTCCCCTCGACGATCTGAGGGGATGGATCGACCGCGCCCTCGCCACGGGTGAAGCGGACGGAGCGGCCTCGCGCTGACCGGAGCGGACGCTGCACACCTCGTGGCGGCGGCGCTCCGGGCAACCAGGGAGGTTTCGACGGTGAGATCGATCGCCATCGCCGCGGCAGCGCTTCTGCTCGCCGCCGCCACGGCCCCCGCCGGGGCGCAGACGGACACACGGGACCAGTTCTTTCTCAAGGCCGATCTCGGCGCCGGGCTGCCGTCGATGCCGAACCTCTCAGACGAACTGGGGCTGCAGGGAGACGAATCGATCGGCGGCGGCTACTCCTTCGCGATCGCCCTGGGCCGGACCCTCGCCGAGCACGCCTGGGCCTTCGAGCTGCACTTCGGCGTCTCCTTCCTCCCGGAGTTCTCCTACGTCAACGAGTACGAGGATTTCACCGCCGATCTCACGCACTACTCCTTCGCCCTCGTCGCCAAGAAGAACCTGCTTCCCGAAAGCGACGTCTTTCGCCCCTGGATCGGCGCGGGCGCCGGCTGGGGCGTGACCAACCTCATCTCGGGCAGCGGCAAGACGCAGGGCGTCGAGCTGCTCGGTCTCGCGCAGCTCGAGATCGCCATGCGGGAAAACCTGTCCTTTCTTCTCGAGGCCTCCTACTGTTACGGACTCGCGGAGGACGCCTTCGAGAATCCCTTCCTCGAGAACATCGCCGGCGAGGACGCCGTCCTCCGCACCGACGGCGAGCCGCTCGAGGACCGCTACGCAGCCTTCGAACTCCGGGTTGGCATCCTCGTCTGGCTGCCGCCGCCCGAGGAGTTCTGAACCCGCCGCTGCCGGTGCATCGCGCGCCGGCAGCGCGCATCGCAATGGAGGGGGAATCGTGATGTACCTGTTCATCTGCCGCCGTGCGTTGACGATCCTCGCCGTCCTCGTCGCCATCGCCCCGTTCGCCGGGTGCGACGACGAGAAATCGATCGGGGGGTGCGACACCGAGACGGCCACGAGCGGCCTCGCCTTCACCGAACCGTCCGCACCGGACGAGACCGCCCGGGTGATGTACCACAGCGTCGCCGAGGTCGACCTCGGCGTCGTCTCCGTGGCGATACAGGATCTCGACGAGACGATGGACGGCCTCGGGATCGACGCGTGGTCGCGCACCGAGCTCTACCATCACAACGGCCCCTGCTGGCCTCCCTACGGGATCGTCTCCGAGATCGACACGCTCGCGAACGACGGCGAGGCGCTCCGCCAGGCGCTCCTTGCCCGCACCGTCGCGGGGCTCGAGGCGCGCGAGGGGACCGACGCGCGGTTCGGCGTCTTCTTCCTGCAATTCAACCAGGGCGGCGAGGATCTCTGGACCCTCTACTTCCACGAGCCGGCGGGAATCGCCGGCGAGCAGGATCTTCGATCGCCATGAGAGGGGCGGCAGCGATCCTGGCGGTCGTTTTCCTCGCGGCGGCCGCTACGTCCGGAGCCAGTCGGGGAGGGGCCTTGCCCTGAAGCGGGAGCCGTAGACGACGTCGTCGCCGAGGACGAGGGCGCGTCGCAGCGGGGGGGCGTGGACGGCGAGAGCCGCGACGAGGCGGTGGAAGGGGGTGCGGGGCTTCGACCACGGGCAGACCGCCTGGCAGATCCCGCAGGTGTACCCGGCCTTCCCCCAGTAACGCAGGCATTTCTCCTCGTCGAGCTTCCACTTGCGGATCCCGCGGACGATCGTCTTCTCCCCCTCGGGGATCGCCCCCGAGGGACAGTTCGTCGCGCACTTCCTGCACTTCTCGCAGAAATCCTGGATGCCGATGTCGACCGGCTCGTCGAGCGCGAGGGGCAGATCGGTCGTCACGGTGGCCAGCCGGAAATCGGCGCCGAGCGAGCGGCTCACGACGTAGCCGCAGCGGGCGAGCTCGCCGATCCCCGCGTCGACGGCGACCGGAACGGCGAGGACGAGGTAGTTGCGCATGTGATGGGCGCGCGCCGGCCAGCCGAGGGCGCGGACGAACCGGGCGAGCTGCACGGAGGCGAGAACGCTGTTCGCGTAGACGCGGCCCACCTCGAAGTCGACGGCCCGGCTCGCCCCGGTCGCGACGAGATCCTTCTCCTGCGCGAAGGCGAGCGAGATCGCGTAGCGGTGCGCCAACTCGACCGGCTCGCCGTAGCGGCCGCCCGCGTAGCCGGGGGGGATGCCCTCGAAGTAGGGGGGATTGACGTAGCCGCCGCCCTCGAAGAAGGGCCGCGCGCCGCGATGCGAGTAGACCCACTCGCTGCGCAGGGGCCCGATACGGACGTCGTCGGCGCCGAGCAGCCGCGCGAACGCCTTGATCCGGCGGGCGGCGTCGGCGGGGTCCCATTCGACCCGCTCGGTGGCCGGCACGCCGTCGACGCGATCGGGAAGGGCGAGGGCCGAGACGGGCACGAAATGCGCCTCGTAGATCGCCCGGGCCACCCGGTCGACGCCGGCGCCCCCCTCCATCTTTCCGGCGAGGAACCTGGCCAGCTCGCGGTCGATCTCCTTCTTCTCGGGGTGGCGCCCGTGGTACTCGCGTTCCCCGGCGCTCCCCGGAGCGAGCGTCTCGCGCGAGAAGACCGTGTCCCGCTCGTCGAAGCGGGCGATCTCGCCGACCTCTTCGTATGTGGGGCGCCGTGTCATCGTTCCTCCCGGACGGCAGCGAGGCATGATTCCATAATGCATTGCATTGTATGGGAATCCGCCCCGCGGGGCCACGGTTTTCGGCCCTTCGTCCGTATAATTATTAGTTGAATTTTTCCGGTTTTTCTCGTACCTTTGACGAACGATGCCTTGTCTTCACGATGACGATACTGTCTTACCGATACATCACATCCACCAGGAGGAACCCTGACATGGAGATGATGCTGTCCGGCAACGAGGCGCTCGCCCGTGGCATGTACGAGTTCGGGGGTGAGTTCGCCTCGGCCTATCCGGGAACGCCCAGCACCGAGATCCTCGAGACGATCGGCCGGTTCTTCAAGGACGACATCTACGCCGAGTGGGCGATCAACGAGAAGGTGGCGCTCGAGAACGCCGTCGGCGCGAGCTACGGCGGCGCCAGGTCGCTCGCCGCGATGAAGCACGTCGGCGTGAACGTCGCAGCCGATCCGCTGATGACCCTCTCCTACACCGGCGTCGGCGCCGGGCTCATCATCGTGAGCGCCGACGATCCGAGCCTGCACTCGTCGCAGAACGAGCAGGACAACCGGTGCTACGGCAAGTTCGCCTCGATTCCCGTCCTCGAGCCGTCCGACAGCCAGGAGGCGAAGGATTTCGTCAAGTACGCCTTCGAGATCTCGGAGGAGTTCGACACGCCGGTGCTTTTGCGCCTCACGACGCGGATCTCCCACTCCAAGGGGCTCGTCACGATCGGCGAGCGCGAGACGGTCGAGCACGGCGGCTTCGAACGCAACATCACGAAGTACGTCATGGTTCCCGGCCACGCGATCAAGCGGCACAGGATCGTCATCGAGCGGCTCGAGCGGCTCGCCGCCTACGCCGACGCGACCGAACTCAACCGCATCGAGTGGAACGGCAAGAAGGTGGGCATCATCACGGGGTCGGTCGCCTACCAGTACGCGCGCGAGGCGATGCCCGGGGCGAGCATCCTCAAGCTCGGCCTCGGCTATCCCCTGCCGATGAAGAAGATCCGCGAGTTCGCCGCCGAGGTGGGACGCCTCCTCGTCGTCGAGGAGCTCGAGGGCTTCTACGAGGAGCAGATCGCCGCGGCGGGAATCCCCGTCGAGGGGAAGAAGTTCTTCTCGAACTATCTCGAGCTGAACGTCGATCGCGTCCGCGAGGGGCTCGTCGAGGCGGGCGTCCTCTCCGCGGAGCACCTCCCCGCCAGCAGGGAGCGCGCGGAGGTCCTTCCCCGCCCGCCGGTCCTCTGCCCCGGCTGCCCGCACCGCGGCATGATGGTGGCCCTGCGCAAGCAGAAGGTCTTCACCACGGGCGACATCGGCTGCTACACCCTCGGCGCGCTGCCGCCGCTCGAGCAGATCGACACCACCCTCTGCATGGGCGCCTCGATCGGCCACGCCTTCGGGATCGAGAAGGCCGGCAAGACCGAAAAGAAGACGGTCGCCCTCCTCGGCGACAGCACCTTCCTCCACTCGGGGATCACCTCCCTGGCGAGCGTCGTCTACAACAGGGGCACGACCACCACGATCATCGTCGACAACCGCATCACCGCCATGACGGGCGGGCAGTTCAACCCGGCCAACGAACGGACGCTGATGGGGGAGGAGACGAAGGCGATCGACCTCGAGAAGCTCTGCCGCGCGCTCGGCGTCGAGCACGTCCGCAAGGTCGATCCCTACGACCTCGCCGGGACGGAGGCGGTCCTCGCCGAGGAGATCGCGCGAAACGAACCGAGCGTCATCATCACGACCCGGCCCTGCATGCTCTTCCCGAAGAAGGTGAAGGGCGTCGCCTTCCACGTCGTCGCCGACTCGTGCATCGCCTGCGGCGCCTGCTTCAAGGTGGGCTGCCCGGCGATCTCGGCGAGCGAAGAGACGAACGACAAGGGTCGTCCGAAATCGAAGATCGATCCCGCCGTCTGCACGGGCTGCTCGATCTGCGCGCAGGTCTGCCCCGCCGACGCGATCGTTCCCCCCGGGGAATGAGCGGCGGGCCCAAGACGAACCGACGGTGAAAGGAAACGACGATGAGCGACAAGACCACCAACGTGCTGATCGTGGGAGTCGGCGGACAGGGAGTGCTTCTGGCGAGCGAGATCCTCTGCGAAGTGGCGAAGGTGACGGGGCTCGACGCCAAGAAGAGCGAGGTCCACGGGATGTCCCAGCGGGGAGGCATCGTCACGAGCCACGTCCGTTTCGGCAGGAAGATCCACTCGCCCCTTATCCCGACGGGGACGGCGGACGTCATCCTCGCCTTCGAGATCGCCGAGGCCCTCCGGTGGATCCACGAGCTCGCCGACGGCGGCGCCTTGATCGCAAACAGCCAGCGGATCGTTCCGACGATCGTCTCGACGGGCACGTTCTCCTACCCCGACCATATCGAGGAAGCGCTGAAGAAGCGCGTGCCGAAAGCGACGGTCGTGGACGCCTTCGCGCTCGCCGAGAAGCTCGGCAATTCTCGGATGGTGAACACGATCCTTCTCGGCGTCCTCTCGCGCTCGATCGACATCGAGGAGTCGACGTGGCTCGACGTGATCGAGCGGATGGCCCCGAAGGGAACGGGAGAGATCAACAAGAAGGCCTTTCTCGAAGGGCGCGCCGTCGAGTAGAAGCCGCCCGGGAAACGACCGCACGGAGCGCCGCCTCGCGGCGCTCTTTTTTTTGCGCCGCGCCTGCGCCGGCGCGCCTCGCCGGTCGGGGATCCGTGCCCGCGCGCCGATCAGACGAACTTCTCGCGCTTCTGCAGGTTGAAGAGGCCGGCGAGGAAGGAGACGACCGCTCCCGCCGCGAGGAAGATCCGGTTCTTGAGGATGACGTCGGCCCAGACGGACTCGTTCATCCCGTCGGGGAGCCGGAAGGGATTGAGGAAGACGTTCCACCGGCTCGCCCCGATCTGGCCCGCGGCGAAGAGGAAGCCCGCGGCCAGGACGATCATGATCACCGCCGTCCCGTTCCCCGACCGGACGACCGTCGAGAGCATGAATGCGACGCCGCCGAGGAAGAAGATCGGGAACATGAGCTCCCAAACCATCGCCCCGACGTCGATCGGCGCGAGGGCGAGCTCGGCGAAGAGGGCGAGGGGCACGAGGAGCGCGAAGACGATGGCGTAGATGAGAACGAGGCGGACGAGCCACACCTTGTACCGGTAGTCGGGGATGCCGAAGAGGATCTCGATCATCCGCGTGTCGACGTCCTGCTGGATGCCGAAGACCGTCGGATAGAAGACGAGGAGCAGCCCGGGGAAGAGCAGGAGATCGTAGACCGTGCCGGCCGTCGGCACGGCCTCCTCGCCGAAGATGTTGATCGCGGTCACGCCGAGGTAGAAGAGGACGGCCCCGCCGAGGAAATAGACGAACTTCCCCGCGAAGACGATCTTCAGGTTGTGGCGGACGATCCGCCGCACGAGATCGATGGCGTCCGCGATCCGTTTACCTGCCGGCATGGGGCAGACTCCCTTCCGCGCCGCTCCCGCGAAGCAGCCAGATGTAGGCGTCCTCGAGGCTCGGCCGGGCCCGCTCCGCCGCGGCGTGGGGCTTCTCCCCGGCGAGGACCCGCGCGCGCACCATCGCCCCGTCGCGCATGTGATGCACGACGCGGTGGCGGGCGAGGAGCGCCTCGAACTCGGCGGGGGGCACCGTCACCATCCACACGCGCCCCTCGGCCCTCTCCGTCATCCGTGCCGGTTCGCCGAGGTAGCGGAGAAGCCCCTCGCTCAGGACGGCCACCAGGCTGCACGAGCTCGAGATGTCCTCGATGATGTGCGTCGAGAAAATGACCACCCGCTCCCTGCTCAACTCGACGAGGAGGTTGCGGAAACGGATCCGCTCGCGCGGGTCGAGCCCCGCGGTGGGCTCGTCGACGACGAGGATCCGCGGCAGGTGGAGCAGGGTCTGGGCGATCCCGATCCGCTGCTTCATCCCCCCGGAGAACGCGCCGATCCGCCGGTTGGCGTGCTCGTCCATGTGGACCGCCCCGAGGACGTAGTCGACCCGCGCGTCGCGGGCGTCGCGATCGACGAGCCCGCGGAGGATCGCCTGGTAGTCGAGGAACTCGCGCGCCGTCATGTTCTCGTAGGTGCCGAACTCCTGCGGGAGATAGCCGATGAGACCCTGGAGCTCCTCGCGACGCTCCGCCGTGTCGATCCCGTTGATGAAGACCTTGCCGTAGCTCTGCTCGAGAATCCCGCAGACGACACGCATGAGCGTCGTCTTCCCCGCGCCGTTCGGGCCGAGCAGACCGAACATCCCCCGGCCGATCTCCATCGAGACGCCGCCGAGCGCCCGGAAGGGCCGCCGCGGCCGTCCGAGAAGGGGCAGCGCCCAGACGGCTCGGTAGACGGCGAGCCGGATCCCGGCGAAACGGCCGACGATGAGATCGAAGTCGACGCGTCCCGATCGCACCCGCCCGGCGAGCGCGTACACGCCGAGGGCGCCGAACCAGAGGACGGCCGCGAAGACGACGGCGGCCCGCGATTCCCAACGCGTCCAGAAGAAAACGAGGTTCGCCGCCGGGAACGCCCAGAGGAGGAGCTCGCGAAAGAGGCGGTCGATCCGTTCGCCGCTCGCGCTCCGGGCGGCGAGACCGGTTTCGATCGACCGCCAGGCGCGCCACGCCAGTGCCCAGACGGCGTGGGAGAGGAGGAATATCCAGAAGCCCGACACGAGGTAGACGTAGACGAAGTAGGCGGCGAACGCGAGCAGCGGCGCCTCCCAGCGAAGCCCGCCGGGGATGCGCGACGTGGACGTCCCGCCGCCGTTCTCGCCGGCGATCCGCGCCCCCTTGCGCCACTCGCGGACGAAGCGCGTGGGCCGTTCGTAATCCTTGGCGAGGTTGCGCACGCTGACGACCACCTCGTCTTCCGCGGGAACGAGCTCGGCCCGCGCCCGTCGCAGGCTCGCCAGAACGAACCAGGTGCATCCCGGCACGAGGAAGAGCAGGGAGAAGATCGCGGCGATCCGCCAGAGGAGCGAGTCGATCCGCGCCCAGGCGAGCCAGACGCCGCCGGCGAAGAGGACGGCCTGCAGCAGAACGAGCCGCCGGTCCCGGCGATGCATCCACTCGAGCGTGTTCTCGAGCCCCGAGTAGGCGACCGGTATGAGGACGAGCGTGAAGACCGTCCCGAAGGCGAGCCCGCCGATGATCGTGATCGCGAAGGGAGCGCCGAGGATCGTCGCCTGCTCGATCTTCCCCATCGCGAGGGGGATCATGCCGACGATCGTCGTCACCGCCGTGATCATGATCGGCCGGAGGCGCGCCTGCCCCGCCGTCATGAGCGCGCGGGCGCGGCGGTATCCCCGCCCGCGCAGTATCCGCGTATAGTCGATGAGGATGATCCCGTTGTTGACGACGACGCCGAGGAGGATGAGGAGCCCGGTCATCGTGTACATCGAGACGAGGGGGGTTCCGGTGAGGATGAGCAGGACGAAGGCCCCGACGCCGGCGAGGGGGATCGTGAAGAGGATGACGAGCGGGGCGGTGAGCGACTCGAAGACGGCGGCGAGGATCATGTAGATCAGGATGAAGGCGACGAAAATCAGGAAGAGGAACTCGCGGTACTCGGGATCGCCGTGGACGATGTCGAGGGCGACGCCGTCGGGGAGGCGGAGCCCCGCGACGAGTTCGTCCACCTCGCCGCGAGCCGCGCCGAGGAGTGATCGGGACTGCATGACCTCCGAGGCGAAGTCGTAGCGCACGGTGACGCGCTTCTCCTGGTTGAAGCGGTTGATCCGCGGCGTGCCGAAGGCGTAGACGAAGCGGGCGATCTGTCCGAGCTCCACCGTGCCGCCGTCCGAGGTCGCCACGGAAAGACTGCGGAGTTCGTCGATCGTCTTGCCCGCCGAGCCCCCCTCGGCCGCCACCTCGTCCGTGCGGATGACGATCGGTATGCGCTCCCCCGCGCGATGGAGGACGGCCGAGGCGCCGTACTCGTCGGTGAAGGCCGCGAGCTCCCGCCTGATCCCGGAGAGGGCCACGTTCCGGTCGCCGGCGACGGCGTCGTCGAAGAAGAGGTGCAGCTCGGGGCTGTTCTCGCTCGCGTCGTGCGAGGCAGACGAGACGGTCGAGAGGTCCTCGAGGTAGGAGACGAGATCCTCGGCGACGTTCATCAGCACGCCGAAATCGTCCCCCTCCACGTGGATCTCCTCCGTTGTCGCCGCTCCGCCCAAAAGACCCCCGGCGCCCCCCGCGCCGCCGCCTCCCCCGCCGACCACGTGATAGCCCGTGGCCGAGGGATTCTCGCCGATAGAGACATCGCCGCCCCGCAGCTCGTCCGTGCGGCTCTTGACGTCCTCCTTGACGGCCGCGTAGGTGTAGCGCCGCTCCTCCCAGTAGCCTTCCTTCAGGTCGATCTGCAGCATCGCGCTCCCCGCCTCGACGCGCGTGAGGAGCTGTTCCCGCTCGGGGAGATCGGAGAGGCGTTGCTCGACGTCGGCGATGGCCGCGTCGGTGGCCTCGAGCGTCGTCCCCTCCGGCATCGTCACGTAGACGTCGATCTGGTTCGGCTCCTCTTCCGGGGCCGAAGCCGCCGTCATGCCGATGGCGAGGGCGAGCGAGAAGAAGAAGGCGACGACGGCGAGAACGATCGTCCGCGCCGGGTGGCGCAGCGCCGTCTTGAGGAGCGTCGTGTAGGCCTGCATCAGCCGGTTCCGCCTGGTGACGATGCGGAAACGGGCGTGGTCGACGCCGCCGCGGCGCGAGAGGAAGCCGTGGGTCACGACGGGCACGAGGAGCAGGGCCACGACGAGGGAGACGAGGAGGGTGGAGACGACCGAGACGGAGAGGTGGGTGCCGAGCAGGCGGATCTCCATCCTCTCCGAGAAGACGAAGGTGAGAAAGACGGTGACGGTCGTGAGCGTGGCGGCGAGGATCGACCGCCAGACCTCGCCGGTGCCCCCGGCAACGGCGGCCGTCACGTCGCCGCGGTTGAACGAGAGGTGCCGGTAGATGTTCTCGAGGACGACGATGCTGTTGTCGAGCAGCATTCCCACGACGAGCGCGAGCCCGACGAGGGTGAAGAGGTTGATCGAGATGTCGGCGGCGTAGAAGAAGTTGAAGGCCGCGAGGATGGACACGGGGATCGCCAGCGCGATCGTGGCGACGAGCCGGACGTTGCCGAGGAACATCCAGAGGACGAGGACGGCGAAGAGCCCCCCGACGACGGCGAGCTGGACGACGAGATCGACGTTCTCCCGCATCGCCTCGGCCGCGTCCGTCTCGACGGCGAGCTCGACGCCGAGGGAGGCGAGATCGCGGTTGATCTCGCCGATCGTCTTCTGGACGCGCCCGGACAGGTCGATGATGTTGACCTGGCTCTCGCGGGTGACGGTGATCGTGACGGCGTCCTTGCCGTTCACCCGGCTGATGCTCGTCTCCTCCTTCGCCCCGAGCCTGATCTCCGCGATGTCCCCGAGGCGGACGTCCCCCTCGCCGCGGACGACGAGATCCTCGATGTCGCGGACGTCTTCGTACGACGAGGAGACCGTCACGAACCACCGCTCGGCCCCGTCGACGGCGAGCCCGACGAATGCGTCGCTCGGGCCGCCGCCGTTGACGATCGCGGCGACGTCGGCGGCGGTCACGCCGACCGCGAGACAGGCCGTCTCGTCGAGGAGGATCTCGACCGCCTCCTCGCTCCCCCCGGCCACGCCGACCGCGGCCACGCCGTCGACCCCCTCGATCCGGGAGACGACCCGCTGCTCGACGACGCTGCGCACCCGGTCGACGCCCCCCTCGCCGAGCGCCTGGAGGGTCATGAGCTGCTCGTCGGCCATCGAGAAGTCCAGCGGCGCGGAAACGGCGACGTCGTAGCCGTCCGGCAGGGAGGCGCGGACGAGGTTCACCTTCTCCTCGAGCCGGAGGTAGGCGTACTTCATGTCCGTGCCCTGGAGGTAGGAGATCATGATCCCGGCGCTCCGCTGCCGGATGCGCGTCTCGATGCTCTCGATCCCCTCGAGGGTGCCGATCGCCCCCTCGACGGCGAGCACGGCCTGGCGCTCGATCGTCTCGGGGTCGGCGGAGGCGCGGCTCGAGACGCTCACGACGAGCATCGGCAGTTCCATGCTCGGGATGAGTTCGACGGGGAGCTGCCGCCACGAGACGACGCCGAGGAGAACCGCCCCGGTGAAGATCATGGCGACGAGTGTCCTGCGCCGGATGGCGCCCTCGATGATGCTCATCGGCTGGCGGCGCGCCGCGGGCGCGGCCGGTCTATTCACCCCTTCCGAGGCCGTCGATGACGTGGTAGACGCAGGGGATCACGGCGAGGGTCAGGAGGGTCGAGGTGACGAGCCCCCCGATGACTGCCACCGCCATCGGGGCGCGCAGCGAGGCGCCCTCCCCGAATCCCAGCGTGAGGGGGAGGAGGGCGAGGATCGTCGTCACGCTCGTCATGACGATCGGCCTGATCCGCCGGACCCCCGCCTCGACGATCGCGTCCCGTATCGACATCCCGCCGCGCCGGAGTCCGCCGATCGCGTCGACGAGGATGATCGAGTCGTTCACGGCGATCCCCGCGAGCATGATGATCCCGATGTAGGCCATCACGTCCAGCGTCCGCCCGAGGAGGAGGAAGGCGAAGACGGCCCCGACGCCGGCGAGCGGGATCGTCAGCAGGATCGTGAAGGGGTGGCGGAGCGATTCGAACTGGGCTGCGAGGACCATGTAGACGAGGACGACCGAGAGGACGAGGGCGAAGCGGAGCGACCGGAAGCTCTCCTGCCGCAGCAGCTCCTCGCCGGTGATCTCGAGGCGGTATCCCGGCGGCAGGTCGACGTCCGCGGCGATGCGCTCGCGCACCCCCGCCACGAGACGGTCGAAGGCGCGGTCGTCGGACCGGTCGGCCGTGACCCGCCCGACGCGCTCCTGGTCGCGCCTGCGTATCTCGCGCGGCGCCTGCCCGAGACCGATGTCGGCGACCTCGACGAGGCGCACCTCCCCGCCGCCCGCCCCCTCGAGGACGATGTCGCCGAGACCGTCGATCCCCACGTCGGGCTGGCGGAGGACGATGGGCGTCTCCTCGCCCCCGCTCTCCCACTCGCCGGCGTCGGTGCCGTCGAGGCGGTTGCGCAGCTGCGAGGCGATCGAGCCCACGTCGACGTCGAAGTGCCCCGCGCGGCGGCGGTCGACGGCCACGCGCACCTCGGGCCGCCCTTCCTCGAAGCTCGTCGCGACATTGGCGAGCCCGGGGATCGCCGCGAGGATCTCCTTGATCGACCGGGCGAGATCGGCGAGAACGTCGAGATCGGGCCCCCGCACCTCGACGACGACGGGCGAGGACTCCGTGCCGAGCGTCGTCTGGAGGGCCGAGCGGTCCTGGACGAACCGCCCATCCACCTCGGGGATGTCCCCGATCATCGCGTCGATCGCCGCGGTCATCCCGCTCGCCGCCTCGCCGCCGGCGGCCGTAACGATCCGGATCACCGCGGTGTTCTCGTCCTCGAAGACCGACGTCTCGGTGCGGATCATCCCCGTTCCGGGACCGACCCGGCTGTAGATCGAGGTCACCTCGTCGCCGAACCGCTCGCGGATCATTTCCTCGACCGTCTCGACCGCCGCGGCCGTCCGCGCGAGGGTCGTTCCCTCGGGAAGCGTGAGCTCGAGGGTGTACTCGCCCGTCCCGGAGCCGGGGATGAACTCGCTCCCGACGAAAGGCAGCAGCGCCGCCGCGCCGGCCACGAGGAGCGCCGCGAGGCCGATGACGAGACGGCGCCTGTCGAGGAGCGCGCCGAGCAGGCGCCCGTAGCCGCCGAAGCGGATCGATCGCGGCGCCGCCGCCGGGCCGCCCCGGAGAAAACGGCCGGCGAGCATCGGGATGATGAGGACCGCCACGACGAGGGAGGAGACGAGGGCGAAGGCGACCGTCCACGCCTGCTCGCGGAAGAGGGCGCCTGCCGCGCCGTGCAGGTAGACGATCGGCAGGAAGACGACGATCGTCGTGATCGTCGAGGCGGTGATGGCCCCGGCCACCTGGCTCGTCCCCTCGATCGCCGCCTCGCCGGCCCCCTTCCCTTCCTCCCGCCGGCGCAGGATGTTCTCGACGACGACGATCGCGTTGTCCACGAGCATGCCCGCCCCGAGGGCGAGACCGCCGAGCGTCATGATGTTGAGGGTGAGGCCCGTGAAGTACATGAGATTGAAGGTGGCCACGATCGATATCGGTATCGCCACGCAGACGATCGCCGTGGTGCCGATGCGGCGGAGGAAGACGTAGAGGACGGCCACGGCGAGAAGGATCCCGAAGAGGAGGGCCTGCTTGACCTCGTCGATCGCCCCCGTGATGTAGGCCCCCTGGTCGCGGACGACGACGAGCTCGTAGCCGGGGAGGCCCGCGCGGAGGCCGTCGAGCTCCCCGATCACGGCCCGCGCCGCCTGCACCGTGTTGAACCGCGTCTCCTTGTAGACGTCGAGCCCCACGCAGCGCCTGCCGTCGACGCGGACGATGCTCTCCGGGTCGCGGTTGCGCAAACTCACCCGTGCGACGTCCTCGAGGTAGACGGGCACCCGGCCTGTCGACCCCGCCGCGGCATTCCCCGCCGGGGCGCCGCCTCCCGCGGCCGCCTCCGGCGAAACGTAGGTCACGACGGCGTTTTCGATGTCCTCGATCGATTCGAAGGTCCCCATGCCCCTGATCACGTACTCGCGCCCCAGCTCGACGATCGAGCCCCCCGTCGCGTCGGCGTTCATCGCCTCGATGCGGCTCGCGATCGCCGACGTCGTCAGTCCGTACGCCTCGAGGAGGTAGGGATCGGTCTCGACGACGACCTCCCTCTCCTCGTCGCCGGAGATCTCCACCTCGGCGATCCCCTCGATGCGGACGAGCTCGCTGCGCACGTGCGACTCGGCCGCGCGGCGAAGGACGTCCATGTCGTCGATCTCGGGGTGCAGCAGGGCGAGGGTGACGACCGGCTCGGCGTTCGGATCGTGCTGGGTGATGACGAGCTCCTCGACGTCCTCCATGCGCGACACCTGCGTGACCGCCTTCTGGAGGTTGAGGAACGCCTCGTCCATGTCGGCGCTCCACGAGTACTCGACGGTGACGCGCGAGGCGCCGACGCGGGTGACCGAGGTGACCCGGACGACGTCGGCCTGCTGGGAGGCCGCCGCCTCGAGCCCCTCGACGAAGCGCTCCTCGACCTCCCCCGGCGGCATCTCGGCCGTCTCGAGCTCGACGAAGAGCCGCGGGGAATCGAGGGCGGGAAAGAGGTCGATCCCGAGACGGGTGAAGGAGATGTAGCCGAGCAAAAGGATGCCGAGGGCGATCATGACGACCGCCACCGGGTGCCGCACGGAGAATGTCGCGATGCTTTTCATCAGGGTTCTTTCCCTCGCCGGCCGGTTACCGGACGATCTTCACCTTGGCGCCGTTGCGGAGCGTCTCGAATCCCTTGACGACGACCCGCTCGTTCTCGGCGAGCCCGTCGACGACCTCGACGTGGGTGGGATTCTCGAGGCCCGTCGTGAGGCGGCGTCTCCGCGCCGCCCCCTTCTCGACGATGTAGACGACCTTGCCTTCCCGCTGGGAGAGGATGATGTTTTTCGGAATGACGATCGTGCTGTCCCGGCGGGCCGTGACGACCTCGGCCCGGACGAACATCCCCGGGCGGAAGCGGAGATCGGGGTTCTCGACGACGATCGACGTGGCAAAGGTCCTCGTCGCCGGATCGATCGCCGGCCCCACCCGTTCGACCGTGCCGGCGAGCGTGTCCCCCGATACGGCGTAGCTCGTCACGCGAACGTCGAGCCCGCGTTTCACGCGATCCAGGTCCTTCCCGGGCAGGGCGACATCGAGGACGAGCCGCCGGAAGTCCATGACCGACGCGATCTCCGTCCCCGCGTCGACCCGCACGCCGGGCGTGCGGTACGGAAGGGAGGTGAGCACGCCGGCGATCGGCGAGGTGACGGTGAGCTTGGCGAGATTGATCCGCGCGTTCCCGTACGCGTACTTCGCGTTGAGCCAGTTCTCCTCCGCCTGGTTGAGCTCGGTGAGGGTCACGCCCCCCTTCTCGTAGAGGGAGCGCTGCTTCTCGAGCTCGCGCTCGGCGTTCTCGAACGCGAGTTTCCTCGCGTCGATCGCGATCGAGTTCTCCTCCTCGGGATTCTCGAGCCGGACGAGGGCCGCCCCCGCCTCCACGCGGTCCCCCGGCGCCCATGCCCGGCCGGTAACCGGGTTCTTCAGCAGCCGGTAGTTGCCCGCCTTCTCGGAGAGGAGCTGCGCCTCGCCGATCGCGGCCGCCGTCCCGGTCGCCTCGATGAAGGTCTCTATCGAGCCGGGGCGTATCTCCTCGACGGAAACGGATACGGCGATCTCGGTCGCCTCCTCATCCCCCGATCCGCCGCAGGAGGCGAGAAAAAGGGCCGCGGCGACCGCGAGAAGCCCCGCCACGTGCAACGTCCTGGTTTTGTGGGTCATCTCATCCTCTCTTCGCGGAGATTCAACGCAGCGCCCGCGCGTCGACGGCGGGGCGTTCCTTCTCGAAATCCCAAAGGGACGTGATCTTCATCTCGAGCAGGGCGAGGCGGTAGTCGATGAGCGCCTGCGTCTCGTCGAGACGCGCCTGCGTGAACTGCGTCTGCTGCTGGCTGAGGTCATAGCTCGATATGTCGCCGTTCCGGTAGTTCTCGAGGGCGATATCGTAGGTGAACCGGGCGTTGCGCACCTCGATCTTCTTCAGCTCGATCTGGCGGGCCGCCGCCTCGACGTTGCGCCAGGCGGAGCGGATGTCGATGACGATGTCCGTCTTGAGCTCCTCGAGATCGATCTCGGCGTCGCGCAGGCTCGTCTCCGCGGCGCGGATCCCCGATTTCTTCGCCCCCCAGTCCCAGATCGGGATCTCGAAGGTGATCGCGAAGCCCCGGTCTTTCTCCGGCTCGTCGTAGACGTCGGCCAGCTTGCCGCTCGTTCCGAAGGTGCCGTAGGAGAGCTCGAGCGCGCCCTCGAACTCGTTGTCCGCGCCCGCCTGGACGACGTCGTCCATCGCGCTTTGGAGGGCGATCGCCCGCTGGCGCAGCTCCATGCGATGGGAGAGCCCGTACGAGAGGGCCTGCTCGTAATCGACGGAGACCGGCTCGTACCCGATATCGGCGGCGATCTCGATCTCCTCGTCGATGGGGAGGCCGATCAGCCTCTTGAAGCCGTCGAGGCGCGACTGATAGGTGACCCGGCTCGTCTCGATGCTCGAGCGGGTCTGGGCGAGCCCCACCTCCTCCTGGTAGAGGGCCTCGAGGGCCATCAGGCCCGCGTCCGCCTTCTGCCGGGCGATCCCGTAGCTCTCCTCCTTGGCGGCAAGCTGCTCCTCCTGGATCGCCAGCTCCTCGCCCGCCTTGTAGACCCCGTAGAAATCGTTCATCACGTTCGACTCGAGCTGGAGCACCGCGATCGCGTAGGAGAGCTCGGTGTTCTCGAGGGCGAGCTCGAGCCGCCTCGTATCCATCCTCGTCGCGTTGTAGGTGAAGAGGGGCTGGCGGTAGTTGAGGCTGAGGCTGTTGCTGTACGAGATGTCCGTCTCGTCGGTGAATCCGCTGTAGGAATCGCGGTAGCTGAGGTTGTCGGCGAGGTAGAGGGTGCCGTCGGTGAGCTTGATCGGCTGGCTGATCGTGAAGGTCCCCGACGACGTTGTCGTCCGCGTATCGTAGAAGGTCGAGAAGAGCTCGTTGAAGTTCGTCCGCTCGCTGTAGTCGATCGGCGTCACCGAGAGCGAGAAGCTCGTGCGCAGGCGCGCACGCTGCCGGTTGAGATTCTCCTGGCTCCGCTCGAGGGCGTTCTGCTGCCTCCTGATCGTCGGACTGTTCGACATGGCGATCTCGAGCGCCCGCGCGAGGTCGATTTGCTCCGCCCCTCGCGCCCCCGGCGCGGCGGCGACGGCGATCGCGATCGCAAGAAGCGCGGCGGCTCGCCGCCGGCGGCGTATCGTGTGCCTGTTCGGTCTCATGTCTCCTCGCATCCGTCTCGTGTCCGCCGGGCGACGCGGGCGCCGGGCGTCACTGCCTCACCCATTTCACGGCGTCGGCGAAGACGCGCCCGCCGTCCGTCTCGTCGGTCAGCTCGACGCGGGCCTCGCCGGCCGAGAGGTACCAGGAGCCGAGGAAATTCCAGCCCTCCTCGGCCTTCTGCGCGTCGAGGGACACCTCGTCGATGCCGTCGTCGTGGTGCACGAGATAGCTGTAGCTCCCCGCCTGGGTCCGGTTGGCGCGGCGGCCCCTGCCGAAGGGCGACTCCACCGAGCCGACCCAGGCCCAGACGCCGTGGACGCCGCTCTTCTCGATCGTCCCCGTCCAGGAGGCGCGGTTGCTCCCGTCCCCCGCCCGGACGAAATGGGCGGAGAGGACGTGCCTGCCGTAGAAGGTGGTGTTGATCCCCTTCTTCCAGACCTCCGGCGCGCCGAAGCCGATCCCTTCGTACTCGTTCTCCTCCTCGCCGCGCCCGCGGCGCAAAAGCCGCCGGAGCAGCCCGGCGCTCCGCTCGCCGGTGATCGAGAATCCCGGATCGAGGTCGTCGACGACGATCTCGCCGGGCTCGGCGAGCGCCGGCATGGCGTCGAGGACACGCTCGCCGTCGAAGATCCCGCCCGATCCCTCCTCGAAATCGTCGAAGTTGCGGATCATCGCCGCGGGAAGATTCTTCGAGACGAGGGTGTTGACGGTCATCCGCCGCGGCTGGAAATCGAGGACGAACCCCACCTCCCGGGCCTGTCCCCCCTCGAGGAAGATCGTCCGTTCGACACTCTCCTCGTCGCCGCCTCCCGGCGGGCCGAAGAAGCCCCGCCCCCGTCCGCGCGCGGTGAAGGTCACGACGACCGCGCCGTCCGCCGGCTCGTCGTTGCCGACGACGAAACGCACCTCGTAGCGCGTCCGGTCGTTCTCGTCGACGACGGTATAGGAGCGGACGCCCGCGAGGATGAAGCCGGGGAGGTCGCGCCCCCCGTACCACCGATCGATCGTCGCGGCGAGATCGATGCCGAAGCGGCCTTCCATCTCGTCGGACAGCAGGTCGGCATCGATGCCGCCGAACCGCCCCGCCTCGATCGCTTCGTCGACGAGGGCGGCGAAGGCCTCCTCGCCGGCGTGCCGCTGGAGAAGGAGAAAGAGCTGGCGCCCCTTCGCCCGAAGGGCGTCCGGGGCTGCCGCGCGCTTTTCCGGATCGGCCACGAGATCAGCGAGGCTCGTCTTCGCGAGTTCGAGGTTGGTCTCCTCCTCGCTGCTCAACCCGCCGAAGAAGCTCGTGAACGGGCTCGCCTCCCCCTCGATCCGCCCGGCGATCCACGATTCGAGCGCCACGTCGAGAACGGGCCACCGCCCGGAGCCGACGTGTGTGACGTGCGTGTAGTACATCGGGAAGGCGTTGAAGATGCGGTTGTTCTGGTACAGATCGTTCATGAAGCCCCGCTCGCTCAGCTCCCCGGCGAGCACCCGCCCGGCGAACCGCGTGAACTGCCGGCTCTGCTCCTCGGCGGGGGTCAGCTCCTCGGCCGGTCCGCGGCGCCTGCGGCCCATCTGCCGCTTGAACATGTTGAAATCCGCCTCCTGCACGAGGAGGCCCCGCTCGGGCAACAAAACGATCTCCGGCTGGATCGTCTCGCGCTGCATCGACCAGAGCCGCTCGCGGGCGACGAAGGTGACGGGGACCTCGACGATCGTGTACCGCCGGTCGGGATAGGAGAGGCCGAGGAGCCGCTCGTAATCGGCCCGGACCTCCCGGACGAGCTCGGGCAGGGTGTCGCCGACGGCGTCCATGTACTCGTCGAACCAGTCGTTCCCCTCCCGGATGCAGAGGGCGTACCGGAGGGAATCGACCTCGATCGCCCGCTCCTCGAACCGGCCGATCGCGAGGGTGAGGCCGTCGAGCGGACGTTCCGGCTCGAAGAGCCAGCGCCCCTCCCCGCGCTTTTCCCTCGCGCCCTGCGAGACGGAAAGGAGTTCGGGCCTCGTCGTCACGTCGAGGCGGTAGCGGGCGAAGCCGGCCATCCTCGTCTCGGGCCGCGCCGGATCGTACGGCATCCCCGCGCGCGGATACCACCCCGCCTCGGGGGTCAACAGCACCCAGGAGGGGGTCACCCAGGCGTGGCGCTCGCCGATGACGAACATCGCGATCCGGAACCAGGGCTCCCGCCCCTCCTCGCCCGTGTCGAGATAGCAGGCGCCGTCGTCGATCGCGCCCCCGTATTGGACGACGAGGGAGTCGCGCGCGCCTGGCGGCAGGGCCGCCGGCGGCGTCACCGAGAGGACGTGACGGTCGCGCGTGAAGGCCGCCTCGCGGCCGCCCCGTTCGACCCCGCGCACCTCGAGCCCCGGGTTGAGCGTGAAGAGATAGCGCTCGATCGGCCGGTCGCCGTCGTTGGCGAGCAGGATCGCCGCCTCGCAGTCGATCCGGTTCCCCTCGTGGACGAGGGAGAGATCGCACCGCTCGACTGCGGGCGCGGGTTCGCCGGCGAGCTCCGCCGTCAAGGCGCGCATCGCCTCGCGGGCCGCGGCGGCCCGGCGGAACCGCGCGTCGTGCATCCCGGCGGCGGCGACCGCCGCGGCGAGGAAGAAAAGCGCGAGGACGCCCGATGCGACCGTCGCCGCGCGCGACTGGGAGAGCCGGCGGAGCCTGAGGGAGGTGGCCGCGATCCCGGCGAGGCCGAGCAGCAGGAAGACGCCCCGCTGCAGGACGAGTCCGAAGGGATCGGCGAAGCCGGCGATCCCCGACCTGACGAGGGGCAGGTGCAAGCCGAGCAGGTCGAAGAGGCCGTGCTGCTTGGGACCGAGCCAGAAGAGGGAGATCCCGATCACGCCGAGCAGGAGAACGAATGTGACCGGCTGGTTCCGGACGACCGTCATGAGGAGAAAGGAGAAGCCCAGCGTGAAGACGATCGTCGGAAGGGCCACGAGGAGCGGGTAGACGATGTACGCGGAGGCCACGAAGGGCCCGCCGGAGAAGGCGATGTTGAAGACGGCCGACATGACGAGGACGACGAGATCGAGCAGGGCGAAGACCACGAGGATCCCGAGGGTCTTGCCGGCGACGTAGGTGACGTTCGGCATCGACCGCATGTAGACGACCTCGGTGGTGTCGAGCTTGCGGTCGCGTTTCAGGAAGTCGGCCGAGAGGAAGACCGCCACGATCGCCTGCACCACGTTGAGGTAGAGGATATTGATGAGGGGGATCGTGGTGCCGAGACCGCGGAAGACCCACGGCTGCCCCCAGAACCCGGTGAAGAGCCCGAGGCTCATGAAGGCCAGGATCGCGAGGGCGGCGAGGGAGAGGATCCGGAAGAACCAGCTCCTGAGGAGAAGCCTGATCTCGGCCTTCGCCACGGTGAGGAGGGTATACACGTGAAGCCTCCCGTTTTCGTTCCCGCCCCGGAGCCGGCCCGGCTCACTGCGGCGTCAGGAATTCCATGAAATAGACGTACGCGTGCTCGAGGTCCGGATCGACCGGCTCGGCGGGCGCCCCCTCGGGAGGATTCTCCGCGACGATGTCGACCTCCCAGCCCCCCGCGGCCGGGACGGTCGAGATCACCGGGTAGCGCTCCTTGAGCGCCTCGAGCTCGCTGTCGATGGCCGTCACGCGCCAGGCGTGCCCCTTCGCCTTCTCGACGAGTCCGTCGGGGGGGCCGTTGTAGACGACGCGCCCCCTGTCGAGGAGAGCCATGTCGCGGCAGGTGCTCGAGATGTCGCCGACGATGTGCGTCGAGAGGACGATGACGATATCCTTGCCGCTCAGCCCGGAGAGAAGGTTGCGGAACCGGATGCGCTCCTCGGGATCGAGCCCGGTCGTCGGCTCGTCGACGACGACGATTCGCGGCTCGCCGATCAGGGCCTGGGCGATGCCGAGGCGCCGCTTCATCCCGCCGGAGAGCTTCGAGGCGAAACGGTCGCGCGCCTCCCAGAGCCCCACCTGGTGGAGCATCCCGTCGACGGCCTCGCGCCGCTTCCGCCCGTCGCGCAACCCGGCGAGGGCGGCGATGTAGTCGAGGAACTCCCACGTGCGGATCTTCGGGAAGAAACGGAAGTCCTGCGGGAGGTAGCCCGTCATCGCGCGGACGGCGCCTCGGTTGCGGGCGAGGTCCATCCCGTCCACCTCGACCGTGCCCGCGGTGGGCTCCATCAGGGTGACGAGGATGCGCATGAGAGTCGTCTTGCCGGCGCCGTTCGGCCCGAGGAGCCCGAACATCCCGTTCGAGATCGCGAGGTCGACGTCGGCGAGGGCGCGCGTGCCCCCCTTGTAGACCATCTCCAGGTCCCTGATACGGATATCCATACGCCCTCCCGGTGAGCCTGACCTTCTCCTCGTCGACCGGTGATCTGGCCGGTTACACGGGCCGGCCGCGCCAACGTCCGCCTGTCAACCGGTACGGGAGCCGGCGCCCGTTTGTTGCCCGGCAACCGCGTGGCGGCGTCTTCCCGACTGTACTCCCTGGCGGCCAGGGACACAAGCGCCTTGGCGATGGATGCCGTCCGATCGGTCGCCGCGAATCGATACGATCCCATCCAGGGCTGACCGGCCGGATGTCCGCGACGGAACGCCGGCAGGCCGGTCAACGCGTCCCATCGTCCACCGGCACCCACTTGACGGCGTCGGCGATGATCGGCCCGTGCGTCGACTCGTCGCTCAGTTCGACACGCGCAGGCCCCATGGAAAAGGAGTACCGTCCGAGCAGTATCCATCCGTCGTCGCGTCGATACGGCACGATTTCGACCTCGGTCGTGCCTTCACCGTGCGCGAGGAGATACCGGTAGGGCTTGTCGTACATGAACGGGTCGGAAATCCCGATTCCCGCCCGCATCCGAGGCAGATACGAGTAGACGTCATAGCGTCCTGAACGCGGGAGGGTTGCGTTCCAGGAAACGCCGCGCTCGCCACGCCCCGCCCGGATGACGCATGCCGACCTGACGATCCCGCCGTAAAAGGCCCGGTCGACGACGAACGTCCAGCGCCGCGGCGAGTCGTTCCGGGCCAGGCAGACATATCCGCGCCCGGTGTCCTCGTCGCGTCTCCACGGCAGCAACCGACCGGGCAGGCCGGTCTCCGCGCGTTTGATCTCGAATCCGTCGTCCTCGTTATCGACGATGATTCCTGCCTCCTCGCCCGTGATTTCCTCCAGGCTGACGGAACGGCTCCCATCGAGGATCTCTTCCGGATCTTCGACCGTCCCGTCACGCGGAAACCAGGCGATCGTCTCGGGAAGGTTGCGCGAAACCAGCGTATGGACGAGCACGCGGCGGGGACGGCGCGAGACGAGCATGCCGAATTCCTTCGCCTCTCCGCCGTCGAGACAATACCGTCGAGCGAAACGGTCGCGTCCACCGGAGAGCACCTCGACCTCGATCATCCCACCGACGGCTCCCGTGTTGGCCGCGCAGATCCGGATATTGTACAACTCGCGATCGCCCCGCAGTGCTTTCGCGACGGAGATCCGGCCGATCTCGTATGCCGGCAACTCCGTATCCACGTACCAATCGGCCAGAAAATCCTGGGCGTCGATGCGTGCGAGCCTGCCGATCTCATCGAGAAGAGCATCGCCGTCGAGACGCTCGAACGCAGTCGCGGTCAGTGCCGAGTCGAGCAGTCCGGCGAAGACTTCCTCGCCAACACTCGCCTCCAGGCAACGGAACAGCCATGCTCCTTTCACCACAACTCCGGCTCGACTCTGACGATCGACAGCCGCATCGGCGGCCAACGATCGGATGCTTTGCTTCGTCAGCGACATGTTCACCGTCTCGAGGGCGCTGAGATTCCCGGGGGCGGGGGCCCTTCCCTCGCCCCGCATCGCGTCTCCGGCAACGCGGACGAGGCCGCCGAGGGGCCGGGAGGCGATGTAGGCGTCGAAAGCCGCTTCCAGGATCGGCACGTCCGGGTGGACGATATGCCGTACGCCCGAGAGAAAGAGCCGATGGGACAGATGCGGATTCGCGACTTCGCGCAAGGCCTCGGCCTGTGTCCGCTCGGGCGTGGGATCCTCGTCATTCATGCCACGCAATCCAGTCGAGATCGCGCGCAAACCGAAGAACTGGCGCCCGCCGAACCGGCCGACCTTCCTCTCGGGCACGAAAACCATCTCCGGTTGCGTTCCGGCGTCTCCGGTCACGAGGAACGGATCGTCGATCCACGAGAAGGTTGCGGGAACCTCGACGAGAGCGAACCGCCGGAACGGGTAGACGAGACCGTACTTCCGTTCCACATCCTCCCTGATTCCACGGACGACCGGCCCGATCGTATCCCCGAGCGCCGGGAAGATACGATCTCCGATATCGTGACCGCGGCAGGTATGGCAACGGTACGTGACCGAATCGACATTGACGGATCGCGTCCGGAACGGCGCGGCAACGAGCGATATGCCGGCAAGCGGCGTTTCCGGGGCGAATAGCCACCTTCCTCCGCCAGCATCGCGGTTCCCGCCCTGCGACAACGGCACGAGACTCTCCGCGACGGTCACGTCGAGCGAGTACCGCGTAAAGTCGACGTGCCGACGAGAAGGATCCCCCGGATCGAATCCTGCGCCCGCCCGCGGGTACCACCCTGCCGCCGGTACGAGAAGGACCATACCAGGCTCCACGAAGGCGTACCGTCTCGCATGCCGCAGGAACGTATACGCATTTTCGCGCTTCGTGTCCTCTCTGTCTTTTTCCGCGGCGTACTGATACATCGCCTCCTCGTCGATGCGGCCGCGATAAGCGAACTCCAGGGTATCGACGGACCCCGGCAACAGGGGGCGAGGTGGCGTGACGACGAGAACATGCGCTTCCCGTTTTCGCCGACAGCCCCCCCTCGTACTCGAGACGCTTGTTATCTCGAGGCCGGGATTCAGATTGAAAACATAGCTGTCTGCTTCCCTGCTTTCCCCGTTCGCGATGCGCATCCTCGCCGTGCAGTCGATGCTTTGCCCTTCATGTCGAACGATAAGATCGCAGTCGGTCACGGCGATTGCCGAACCGACTCCGTACGTCGTCCCGGTCTTCCTCATCCGTTCTCGGATCCGTATACCCCGTCCTTCCGACGAGACGATCGCGAAACTCAGTACGACCGCCGCTGCCGCACCGAGTGCAGCGATGCCACGGACTGCGACGTATACCGCTCTGGCCTGCCGGGGACGACGCGACAGGTGTGTCGCCGCGCCGCAGAGAGCGATGCCGGCCGAGAAAACGACCGCCCGCCGGGCGATGATTCGGCCGATTCCGCCCGCACCCGCGAGCGGCGACAGAACGAGCGGTGAGGAAACGGCGAAAATATCGAAGATGCCGGCCAGTGAAATCAATGCGAGGAGCCCCAGCGCGGCGACGGGAGCGACGAGAGCCGGGGGCAACACCTGTCGGTGGCGATTCGCCGCATGGAGGAAGTGAACGATTCCCGCAGCGAAAACGAAGGCCGGCAGGAAAACGAGCAGTGGCAGATACAGGTACGCGGCGGCATCCACGGCGATGTCGGGATCGGCAAGATTGTAGATCATCGCGGGCAGTTCGGCGACCGCAACGATCGATGCACAGGCCAGCAGAACGGCGATGGTCTTTCCCGCGACCAGTTCGGGATTCGTCACGCTTCGCGCCGATGCGGCCGCTTCCGTATCGAACAGCCCATCACGCCCAATCGCCGCGTCGACAAGAAAGACGGAGACGATCGACATCGTAATTGTCGAAATGATGACCGTTTCCAACGGAATTCCCGTCGGCAGAAGGGATGCCGCGAGCCAGAGAAAACGGCCGGCCTTCCACGAATAATCGAAATCCTCTCTGACGACCGCCGCAATCCGAATCGACTGCACGACCGCGACGACCGACAGGAGAGTCCCCGCAACGCCGACAAACAGGCGACTCCGAAGAACGAGTTTCGATTCGTAGCGTATCAGAATTTTCAGCACAGAAACCCCGAGGATCCAACGGGCTGCTTCGGATGGTCCCGAAGGGCATGGATGAAACGGCCAGCGCTTGTCATCAGCACATATAACACCTCTTCATCTATAGGAACCTAGCAAAGACGCCACACACCCATCAAGACAAATAAGGTATAATATATATGTGACATAGTATAGGGATATTTACGTCGCTTGCGCCCCGTTAATGCAATAAATATAATAAATTGTGCTTGACGTCATAAAATATATATAATACTCTAACGTGCCAACATACACTTCGCCAAAGGAGCCGCCGATGCGAAAGCGAACGGCAATTGTTTTTCTGGTGTCGATTGCCATAGTCCTGGTCGTCTCCGTCGTTGCGCAAGAGGAGACAAAGACTTACAGGCTTGAAAACAGGGATGCTTGTACCGGATGTGGCCGATGCGTTGACGAGGCGCCCGGCCTCATCTGTATCGAGGAGGGGATGCCGTTGTTCGAGAAAACGTGGAGTGTCTATTACAGCACCTCGAATACGGAAGAGATTGAAAAACTCGATAACGCAGCGAATGAATGTCCCTTTGACATTATTCAAAGCGATTGATCATCTTCCTTTCATGGAATAGCAGGGTGTCGTCGAGGCGGGCTTTATCGGTGCGATGAGGATGCGCGCGAGGCTCGTATTCCTTCGAATCCACGCCCGCAACGCGTTTACACCGGATCGCGGAGACCCGTTCCATCCCTGGACGGAACCGGGCGGTTGTCGCCAATATCTTACAAGTGTAACCGTTTGTTTGCACCCCGCGCCGCCGTTGCCGATATTTTGTATTATCAACATGTTCGGGCCGGGAAATTGCGTGCGTTCGACGTCTAACTGATAGTGCAATTGCCTTTTCTCCGACGCAACGAAAGGAGACCGGATGAGAGCTGCCATCCAGCGAGCGACCGTCGTCTTCATCGCTGTCGTCGCCCTCGCCGCACTCTACGCGGCGTTGCCGGCACCGGCGAGATCCTCCGGCGGCGCGTACCTGATCATCCTCCAGGAGGAGTGCATCGATTGCGGCGTCTGCTACTACGCGTGGCCGGACATCTACATGCAGGACGAGTACACCTGCACGGCCCGCTTCAATTCGTCCACGACCTGCGGGTACGTCTCCAATTCGTGCGTTCTCGTCAATCCGTGCGAGGATGCCTACGAGGCCGTGGAGTGCTGCCCGGTCAACGCGATCGTGCCGTGGATCGAATACCCGTGCGAATGAACGACCGGTCCGCGTGACCGGTTTCCGCTGAACCCGCGGAACGGAGTGTGAACAAGACCATGTCGGAGAAAAGGCTCTTTGTCATCGCGGCGCTCGCAGCAGCCGCCGCCGTCGCCGCGCCCGCCGCCGCGCCGGCGACGCGTTCGGAAACGGCGCCGGACCGCGCCGCCTTCGCGGCATGCCACGCGCGGCTCGATCGCTGCGCCCCGGCCGACAGCGCCGCCGCCATCGCCGAGCTGCTCGAGTTGCACCAGCGTGCCCTCTCGGGCGACCTCGCCCTTCTCGAGGGCGCCGCCGCCTCGATGCCCCCGCGCGCCCGCTTCGGTTACGCCAACATCCTCCTGCGCCTCGGGCGCGCGCGAGAGGCGCTCGTCCTCTACGACGGACTCGTCGCCGAGCGACCGGCGTGGGCCTGCCCGTGGCACAAAAAGGGGCTCGCCCACAGGCGCCTCGGACAGCACGATGCGTGCGTCGCCGCATACCGGCGGGCGATCGAGCTGAAGCCGTCGGACGCCGGCACGCGCGTCGCACTCGCGCGCGTCGAGTGCGAGACGGGCGACTTCGCCGGCGCCCTCGAGACGCTGCGCGGCGGGCTCTCGTGCGCCGGCGTCGATCTCGACGATCCCGGTCGCCGGTCCGTGCAGCCCGACATCGAATTCCTCTGCCTGAGGATCCTGCGCGGGTGCGGCCGCCGCGAGGCGGCGGCGGCCCAGCTCGAACGATGCCGCCGGCTCGCCCCCGACGACCCGCGCCTCGCCGGGGCGGAAACCGCCACGCCGGCCAGATGAGACGGCGCGGGCGGCCGACCGGCCGCCCGCGCATCGAATCCGCCGCCGGCGTCTCCGGGGCCGCCGCGGACGACACGCCCGCCCGCGTCCCGCGGAACGTCCGTCAGTTGCAGCAGTCGTCGGTGCTCTCCTTCTCCCTGATGAAGCAGAAAGGACAGGTGGCGACGAGTTCCCTGCGGATCGCGCTATTGTAGACGATGCCGCAATGGTCGGAGTCTGGACACGGCTCGCCGTCCGCTCCCTCGACGAAGTACGCGTGATCCTCCACGGCGATGCAGTCGGCGATCCCCTCGCACGCCCCGCACCCGATGCACTCGTCGATCTCGATCACGAGGACGTCGCCGTCGTCGTAGAAGCCGGCGTTCGCTCCCCGCGAAGCGAGAGCGAAGACGACGAACACCGCCGCCGCGCACACGAGCACGCCCGCGGCAAGGATCATCCGGTTCCGTCTCATCCGCGCCTCCTTTCCGTTGCGATGCGCCCCGCGCCCGGACTCCCTGGCCGTTCGGGGTGTGGCCGGCTCCGGCGTCAGCCAGAAACCGGACGCCGCCAAGACGTAAACAATATTTTACACTATCACATATTGTTTACGCGTTCTTGCGATAATATGACGCCGCCCCTTGCGCGAGAACACAACGATTTACAAGCAGAGATGATATACGACTTCTGCGCTGGCCGCAAGCGATGAAATCGGTCGCGAGAAATATTTGAGCGACATAATACAATAAACAGATTGACTCGCGTGACGAAGCACGTATAGTGGAAGACGGGTTCAGGGGCAACGTCCAGTATCGCACTCCGTTTCAATCCGATCGCGGTGCGGCCGCCGGCCATGCCGACGAGCGCGCGGGAACGTGTCCAGCGCGCACGAGGCGGCCCGATGGGGGTTCGTCGGCCGCACGCGTACGCGCCCGAAAGCGTATTCCGGGCGAAGGGTATCGGCGCGAGTGCGCCGCAACCGTGGAGGTCTGTTCATGAGATCCTTTTCCGCATCCTGTCTTCTCCTCTTTTTGGGCGTCTCGATCCTCGCCGCGGCCGCGGCCGTGGCGAGCGAGATCGAGTGGTCGGTGAACGGCGTCGCCGTCTGCACGTCGACCGGCCGCCAGCTGTGCCGGCACGTCCTGCGCGACGGTCGCGGGGGCGCGTTCATCGGGTGGATGGACGAGCGCGCCGGGTACGACTACCCCGAGTACTACGTCCAGAAGATCGATTCGTCGGGCGCGGTCCAGTGGACCTCGAACGGCGTCGCCGTCAAGAGCGGCAACGCGCCGACGCTCGCCTGGGGCCACCTGCGCCTCGCCGCCGACGGCGAGGGCGGCGTGATCGTCGTCTGGACGATGAACGCGGACACCCAGTCGCCATGCGACGTCTATGCCCAGCGGATCGATGCTGACGGCAACGAGGTATGGACGAGCGGGGGCGAGCTCGTGTACGAGAGCTACGGGAGCCCTCTCTTTCCGCGCATCGTCTCCGACTGGAACGGCGGCGCGATCGTCCTCTTCCAGGACGCGAACCTCCTGGCGCAGCGGATCGGCCCCGACGGCGAACCTCTCTGGGAAAACGCCGTGGTGGTCAGCAACGCGTACGAGGGCGATTACAACTACGAGATGGTCGCCGATGGCGAGGGCGGCGCGTTCATCGCGTACGCCAATCAGAACGGCGACATCATGCTCTACGCGCTCGACCGCGACGGCGGCAGCTCGTGGTTCGGCGGCGCCCGGACGGTCTGCGACGCGGACAGCCTCCAGTTCCAGCCCCGGATCATCGCCGACGGCGCCGGCGGTTGCATCGTCACCTGGTACGATGCGAGAAACCACGACTACGACCCCAATCCCGACGAGGCGGAGATCTACGCCCAGCGCTACGACGCTGACGGCACGCGGCTGTGGGCGAGCAACGGCGTCGAGGCGACGCCGACCCTCGCCATCACCGACCTCGATTACTACAGCGAGTACTCGGTGTCGACCGACGACTCCTGCGGCGTCATCATCGCCGTCCCGGACGGCGGCGAGGTCCTCGCGAGCCGCGTGCGCTGCGACGGCACGCGCGCGTGGGGCGCGAACGGCGTCGTCGTCTGCGCGTACGAATCCGATTGCCCGCATCCCTGCGTCGCGCCCGATGGCCGCGGCGGCGTCGTCGTCGCGTGGTGCGACGGGCGGAGCACCGACGCCATCTATGCACAGCGGCTCGATCGCTGCGGCCAGGCCGCATGGACGGCGAACGGCGTTGCGATCTGCTCCTCGAACGGCGAGCAGCATCATCCGATCCTCACCGATGGGGGCATCGTCGCCTGGTACGACTTCCGGAACGGCAACTATGACGTCTACGCACAGCGCCTCGCCCACCCCTCGCTGCAGTACGTGCCCGCCTGCGACCTGTGGGCGGAATACGAACGCGACGCCGGCACCGTCGCCGCAGACGGCGACACCTTCATGTGCGGGTGCCCCGGCGGCGACTGGGACCGCTTCGTCGTGGGCGTCGATCTCCTCGACGGCGACATGGAGGGCCCCCTGGTCGCCGGTGACCTGACGATGGCGACATGCTCGGCCGGGGGCCGCTACGTCTTCTGGCTCGATCCGGTCCACGCCGATTCGACGGCCACGTCCGGCAACGGCTGGGAGACGACCCTCTCCGATTCCTGCTCCAGCGTCGACACCCCCGGGCCGGGCGACGACTGCGCGGCCGATTCGCTCCTCGTCCGCTTCCGGGAATTCGTGCTCGGGCACGCCGGCGGCATCGTCGTCAAGAGCCCCGACTACAACGCGGACGGCACGGTCAACCTGAGCGACATCTCCTTCTTCGGCGAAACCTACAACAAGCAGCGGGGCGACGCCGGCTACAACGACTACTTCGACTTCAACGGCGACGACAGGACGAACCTGTCCGACTACTCCTTCATGGGAGAGCACTACTACCACGGCCTGCCGATTTACGCTCCCGCGCCGCTCTATCTCGCGACGAACGGCCGCGCCGCCGCCGGGGCCCGTCTCGCGACGCGGCGCATCGGCGACCGGCTCTGCGTCACCGTGCGTCTCGCGCCGCGTACGGCGATCCCGGTAGCGACCCTTGGGTTCGACGGATCAACCGGCGCCGTCCGCTTCGCCGCCTGGGAGCCGAATCCGTCCTGCGCCGTGGCCTCAGTGGCCACGCCGGTCCGTAACCACGGACGGGACCTGATCCTCCTCTCCGCCTTCTCGCTCGACAACGCGGAGGGCGGCGAGATCGAGCTCGGCACGATGGTCTTCGACGTCGTCGGCGCGGCCGATCCCGACGGGGTCGCGTGCCTCTTCGGCGAGGCGCTCGCCGCCGACGGCTCGATCCTGTCCGTCGAGGTCGCCGGCGTCGTCGACGACGTTCCGCCCGCAAGGAACGCGCTCGGCGCCGCCTACCCCAATCCCTTCAACCCGACGACCTGCATCGCCTTCTCGATCGACCGGGACGCGCGCGTCGTCCTCGCCGTCTACGACGTGACCGGCGCACTCGTGCGCACCCTCGTAAACGAGCATCGCCCCGCCGCGCGGTACTCGGTCGTCTGGGACGGCACGGACGATCGCGGCTCGCGCGTCGCGAGCGGTGTCTACTTCTACCGCGTCAAGACGGCATTTTTCGAGCAGTCACGGAAGATGGTTCTCTTGCGCTAGGAGGTTTCTGCGGAAATTCGGGGGCGCCTCAGGGCGCCCCCGCCGCCCGCTCGATCGCGTCGGCGAGGGCTTCGACGCCGGCGCGGACCTCGTCGGAGAGGCCGGCGTCCAGCTCGATCGACTTCGGCTGCACGCCCACGAGGAAGGCGTCGCCGTCCCAGTCGTTCTCGAGAAAGCGGATCGTGAAGTGGAGCGAGAGGCGGTGGGTGCTGCTCGCCGAGACCATCAGCTTCCCGAGGGGGATGATTTGGAAGACGCCCGGCTCGGCTCCCATCTCGACGGCGTCGACGAAGAGGACGCTCTCGAGCCCCTCCTTCGCCGGCCAGCCGCCGTAGTTCTCCGGGACCTCCGTCGCGTCGACGACCGGCGCGGCGATCTTCCGCCCGGCCAGCACGGCGGCGAGGGCCGGACCGGCCCCGTCGTCACCCCGGAAATCGTTTCCCACGCAGACGACGCCGAAGCGCCTGCCGCGGAGCCGTTCGACGATCTTTCCGGCCTCGTCCGTCATCGATCCTCGCCCTTTCGTCCGGCCGGCGTCCCGCGGTCGGGGTTGGCCGGCGTCCCGAAAAAAAAGGCCCCCCGGCGGGGGCCCCGTCGCATGTCCGTCTCTTCCCCTCGTCAGCTCTGTCCCCACTCGTCGGTGAGGATGTAGGAGGCGCGGCAGTTCGGGCAGAGGATACGGATGAAGTCCTGCCGTTCGAGACCGCGTTCGGCCTCGCGGGGCGCCGTCTCCTCGACCAGCTTCAGCTCGCCCATCTTCGCCACCATGAAGGTCTGGTTGGCGAAGGCGAGCTCGCCGAGCCTGCGCGCCATCCACGTCACGTGGTCGACAGCGGTGATCACGCCCCCGCACTTCTCGCAGAAGAGAAGCTCCTTCTCGTGCTCGTTGATGTTGGTCGCCGGGTCGAGCGTCGACTTCTCGAAGTCGGGATCGAGCTCGATCCCCTTCTTCGTGATGCAGTAGACGAAGCACTGGGAGCAGAAGATGCACTTGCCCCAGTCGCGCGTGATCCGGCGGACGAGCCGGCCCTTCTCCTCGCTGAACTCGTCGGCGATCTCGATCGCGCCGGCGGGGCAGACCTGGCCGCACGCGCCGCAGCCGACGCACTCGTCGGGGACGTACGTGGGCGTGCCCCGGAAATGAGCGGGGACCGTCGGCGCCACCTTGGGGAACTTGCTCGTGTACGGGCCCGTGAACAGTGCGTTCAGGGCCTCCTTCAGCTCTCTGAGTTTCGGTTTCCGCATGGCCGGTCTGAACCCCCGGTGTCGTTACGTGATCGTCAATTGTCCTCGGCGCCCTCGCGGTCCTCCGCGTACTTGTCCATGACGCTGCCCTCCCAGAGGCGGATCCCCGAGCGGTGGGCGGCGCGCGCGATGGCGTGCGCCCCCGTCGGCGATGTCAGCAGCACGAACCAGATGCACAGCAGCGCCTTCATGCCCATCGAGTTGAATCCCGTGTAGAAGGGGACGCTCAACAGGATCATGCAGGTGCCGAGCGTGACGCATTTCGTCGCCGCCTGGAGGCGGTTGTAGATGTCGGGGAGCCGCACCAGCCCGATGCACCCGACGACGTCGAAGGAGATGCCCACGATGAGCAGTATCAGTCCGATCGTCTCACTCATCGAAACCCCTCCCTTCGAGATACTTGGCCAGGGCGAGGGTGCCGATGAAGCTGAGCAGCGCCCACGAGATGCCGATGTTCATGTAGAGGTCCTTCCCCGTGATGATGGTGTAGAGGGCGCAGAACCCCACCACCAGCGTGCCGAGAATGTCGATCGCGACCGTCCGGTCCGGCGCGGTCGGGCCCTTCCCGACCCGGTACATGCACAGGAAGATGCACAGAATCAATAGCGCGATAATTGCGTTCACTACTCGAACACCCTTTCTAGCAGCTTCTCGAACCGCCGCACGATGATCTCCGTCTCCTTCTCGGGATCCTCGGATGTGATGTTGATCCAGTGCACGTAGAGATGGTCGTCGATCATGTCGACGCTGAGCGTTCCCGGCGTGAGCGTGATCGAGTTGGCGAGGAAGGTCCTCGCCATGTCGGTCTTGAGCGCCGTCCGCACCTTCACGATGCCCGGCCGGATCGGCATGTAGATGTTCAGCACGCGGTAGGCCACGTCGAAATTCGCCCTGACGACGAAGGCGATGAAGACGACGGTGTAGACGATCATCCAGAAGAGCCGCACGGGGCTGAAGATGTAGACCGCGCCGTGGGGGAAGATGTCACCGAGCAGCAGCTCGGCGAGCAGGCAGACGACAACGCCGACGAGCACTTCCTGCCACTGGAGCGACCAGGTCAGCAGCAGCCAGACGATCATCAGGATGATAAAGTGAATGATGCGTTTCATCTTCTCCCTTTTCCCTTTTCCGGCCCCTTACAAGAGGTTGATGTACGCCACCTGGTCCAGGAGGGCGTCCTTGGCCGCCTGGAGCATATGCGAGTCGACGAACGTGTATCCCACTCCCATCGCGAGGCAGAGAAGCGCGAGGATGACGAGCGGCAGCGTCATGGCGAAGGGCGCTTCCCGCACCGAGGCGAGGGCGGCCGGCAACGAGCCGAAGAGCACGTCGCGCTGCAGCTTGAGGAAGTAGAACAGGGTCACGAACCCCACGGCCACGGCGACGATGCCGTAGATCATGTATCCGCCCTTGAAAAGGGCGATGAAGATCAGGAGTTTCGAGACGAACCCGTTGAAGGGCGGCAGCCCGGCGATCGACATCGAGCCGATGGCCGTCGCGACGCCGGTGACCGGCATCTTCCTGATGAGCCCGCCGAGCTTGTGCAGGTCTCTCGTGCCGGTGCAGTATTCGACGGCGCCGGAAGCGAGGAAGAGGAGCGACTTGAAGACGGCGTGGTTGACGAGGTGGAAGAGCCCGCCGACGAGCCCGAAGGCGGCGACGACCGGCGTCGCCGCGGGGTTGAGCGCCACGCCGACGCCGATCAGCACGTATCCCATCTGGCTGATCGACGAATAGGCGAGCATCCGCTTGAAATCGCTCTGGCCGATCGCGATGAGCCCGGCGACGACCATCGAGAGGGCCCCGAGGAACATCAGTATCGAGGCCACGAGGGCGTTCCGCCCGATGACGTGGAACATGACGCGCATGATCGTGTAGATCCCGAGCGCCTTGATCAGCACCCCGGAGAGCATCGCGGAGATCGGCGCCGGCGCGCTCGGGTGGGCGTCGGGCAGCCAGGCGTGGAAGGGCACCGTGGAGGCCTTCAAACCGAAGCCCATGATGAAGAGGGCGATGACGAAGGCCACGGCCCGGTTCATCCCCACGAGGGCGAGCTGCTGCGCCATGTCCGGCATGTTCAGCGTGCCGGTCATCGAGTACATGAAGGCGATCCCGAAGAGGACGGCCGTCGAGGCGACGCTCCCGAGGATCAGGTACTTGAAGGAGGCCTCGAGCTCCCGCCGCCCCGTGCCGAACCCGACGAGGGCGTAGGAGGCGATCGACGCGATCTCGAGGAAGACGTAGAGGTTGAACAGGTCGCCCGTGATGACGACGCCGTTCATCCCCGCGATCATCAGCATGTAGAGCGTGAAATACTTCGGCTTGGCCGTGTAGGTGGTCATGTACCGGAGCGAGAAGATCATGGCGAGGAAGCCGATGACGTTGATCACCACCAGCATGAGCGTGCTCAGGCCGTCGTTGACGAGGAGGATGCCCCAGGGGGCGTCGTGCCCACCGACGTGGTAGACGAAGGACGGCTCGAAGAGCATGAGGACCGCCATGACGGCCAGCGCCCCGGTCACGACGAAGGCGATGACGTCGGCGAACTTCTGGTTGATCTTCGTCACGAGGAGGTTGAAGAACGCCGCCGCGAGCGGTAACGCCGTGAATAACGGATAATATCCCTGCATGTGCACCCCGGCTTGTCTAGCCCCTGAGCCTGTTGATCTCTGACATGTCGAACGTCTTGTACTTCTCGTAGATGCGCAGGCACATCGACACCATCAGGGCGAGCACGCCGAGCCCGATCACGATGGAGGTCAACACGAGCGCCTGCGGCAACGGGTCGACCGCGTGCTCGACGATCTCGCCGCTCTTCATCCCCTTGAGCAGGATCGGCGCGACGCCCCCCTGCCTGTACCCGAGCAGGACGAGGAAGAGGTTGATGGAGTACTCCGTGATGGTGATCCCGATGATCTTCTTCACGATATTCTTCTTCGCGATGAGGCAGTAGAGCCCCATCACCAGCAACACCAGGGAAAGGAAGTACAGGATCATCCGTCGTCACTCCTCGTTCTGGTCTTCCCCGATTTGTTCGTAGATGAACCGGCCGAAGATCGACAGCGCGATGAACACGGCGAAGACCGACGCGGTCACCTTCAGGCCGATGGCGATATTGCACAGGGGGATCGTCCCCGCGCTGACCAGGTCGAACATCCTGCCCTTCGGGAGGAAGTTCAGGAAGAACACGCCCCCGAGATAGCCGAGAAGCCCGATCGAGACGAAGAGAAGGGCCCCGGAGTTGTCGAGGATCGACGCCCCCGTGTTGCTCAGCTTCCCCAAGGCGAGCTCCTTGCCGAATGCGAGGGTCAGGATGATGTAGCCGCAGGCGAGTATCACCCCGCCGGCGAACCCGCCCCCCGGGGTCAGGTGCCCGTAGAGGACGATGTATGCGCCGAAGATCACGATGATGCCCATGGCGAAACGGACGATCGTCTTCACGATGGGGGTCATGCCCTTGGTCTGGTCGTTGATCAGCTCGTTCTTGTCCATCGCCGGCTCCCCCCTAGAAGCCCTCGAACGTCTTCTTTATGTCGTCGTCCTCGAGGATCCCGAACTTCTCGTGATCCTCCTCGCCGGCCTTCTTGCGCCCGCGCCGCCGCAGGATCACGAAGGCGCCGACGATCGAGGTGAAGAGCACCGTCGCCTCGCCGACCGTGTCGTATCCCCGGAAATCGAGGAGGACGCTCGTCACGATGTTCGTCGCGCCCGTCTTCTCGGCCCCCGTGCGGAGGTAGTGGTCGGAGACCCGCATGAGGGGCTCGCCGAACCGGGGCAGCTCCTGGATGGCGAACCACGCGAAGATCAGAAACAGCCCGAAGAAGATGAGGCTCGAGACGAAGGGGAAGGTGTCCCTGCCGCCCTCGATCGCCGTGTTGTCGGTCGTGATGGTCGCGCGGATCAGGATCACGAGGATCAGGATCTCGACGACCACTTGCGTGATCGCGATGTCGGGGGCCCCGAGCATCAGGAACGCGATGCTGAGACTGAATCCGACGACGCCCACCGAGATGACCGAGGAAAGGAGGTTCTTCGTCTCGATCGCCACGAGCGACCCGATGATCATGAACGCCAGCAATAACAGGAGAAAGATCTCCATCCTTCCGCCTTTCCCTGCCCTAGAAGTGGAACATCAGTATGAACGCAATCACTCCCAGCCCGATGATCGCCCAGGACAGGTACGTGCTGAGAATCCCGTTGTGAAGCCCCCGCAGCACCTGGACGAAGGCGCCCCCGAGCCTGCCGATGACATTGTACGGATCGAGCGCCCCCTTCTCGCCGTCGCGGAATCCCGCGCTGAAGAGGGGGTTGAGCTCGGTTACGGTCTTGTAGAAATGCGTTCCCGGTATCCGCGTCTCCTCCCGGTCCATGATGTTGCCGCCGACCCAGGGATTCTCGTCGACGCGGACGTGGCGCATGTTGCTCAACGCGTAGAGGAGGAGGCCGACGACGACCCCGATCACGATCATCACCGTGGCCGGGCCGGGGCTCCAGAGGCCGCCGGCGACGTCGATCTCCCCGCCGGTGAAGACGATCCCCGTGCTTCCCACGGCCGGCGCGATGAAGCGCTCGATCGGGTACCGGGCGAACACGCCGAAGGCGACGCAGAGGATCGCGAGGAAGATCATCGGCAGCTGCATCGAGAAATCCACCTCGCGCACACCCTCGAGCCGCTCCGGTCGCCGTCCGAGGAAGAGGGAGTGGATGACCTTGACGAAGGAGGCGAGCGTCAGGGCCGAACCGAATATGGCGACGACGAGGAAGACGATCTGCCGTCCCTCGAGCATCCCCTGGTAGACGAGCCATTTCGAGGCGAAGCCGTTGAAGGGCGGCACGCCGGAGATCGACAGGGCCGCGACGAGCGTGGTGACGAAGGTCACCGGCATCAGCCGGGCGAGGCCGCCGAGCTTGTCCAGCTCGGTCGTTCCGGCGCGCTTCTCCACCGCGCCCGCCGAGAGGAAGAGCCCGCTCTTGTAGACGGCGTTGTTCAGCATGTGGAAGAGCCCGCCGACGATCGCGACGGGGATCCCGCTCCCCACGCCGAGCACCATGTAGCCCACCTGGCTCACCGCGTGGAAGGAGAGGAGCTTCTTGAGATCGTGCTGGACGAGGGCCATCAGGACCGCGAAGAGGATCGTGACCGCGCCGACGATCATCATCACCAGCGAGAGCGCCGATCCGCCCTGGATGCGGCAGATGTCGAGCGAGATCCTCGCCAGCAGGTAGATGCCGAGGAGTTTGTCGAGGGCCGCCGGGAGGAAGGCCATCACCGAGGCGTGCGTCGATTTCGCGATCGCGGGCACCCACGAGTGCAGCGGCATCGCCCCGGCCTTGGCGATCGCGCCGGCGAAGAGGAGCAGGAAGATCGCGACGCCGGTCGGGGTGGCCGTGGAGACGACGAGCCGGGACATGTCGAGCGTCCCGTAGTTGAACCAGGCGAGCAGCACGCCGAGCATGAGCGCGGCGTCGCTGATGCCGAGGACGGCGAAGCACTTCAGCCCGGCTTCCTCGTGCCCGGGGCCGCCCATGTTGACGAGCAGGTAGAGGAGCAGCGTGAGCATCTCCCAGAAGATCAGCAGCATCAGCAGGTTCGCCGAGAGGACGGCTCCCGCCGCGGCGGCGAGCGTCCAGAGGATGAAGGAGTAGTAGGCGCTCGACGTGTCGCGCTTCCACAGGTAGCCGATCGAGTAGAGGACGATCAGCACGGCGAAGAGCGAGACGAAGAGCAGGATGACGGCGCTGAAGCTGTAGAGCCGGAGACCGAAATCGAGCGCGAGCCCACCGCCGAAGTCGAAGAGGGTGAAGCCGAACTCGCCCGTCCCGACGCCGAAGAGCCGGATCGAGAGGAGGAACGTCCAGACCGCGGCGGCGAGAGCGACCAGGCCGGCCACCACCTTGCCTTTCCGCGGCACGAAGAGGGGGACGATCCCCGCGAGGGCCGGGATAACCAGGGGATAGAGAAGTGCGTTCATGTATCCTGCTCCATCAGTCGGCCGAGGGTCGACCTGTTCTGTTCCTGGACAGCCGTTTCCTGATCTGTTCGGTCTTCTCCTGCGACAGCCGGATGAGATCGGCCTCGGTCAGGACGCTCCTGTCGCCCGAGGAGGCGTCGACGACGCCGACCCGCTCGGTGCAGGAGTAGCACGGATCGACCGCGGCGGTGATCAGCCCGGCGTCCGCGACGGTGTTCCCCACGACGCTGTACTCGTTCGTGAGGATGTTGTTGAAGCTCGGGGCCCGGATCTTGTGCCGCATCGGCATGTTCCCGCCGTTCGAGCGGACGTAGTGGAGCACCTCGCCCCGCGGGGCCTCGTAGACGCCGATCCCCTCGCCGGGCGGGATCTCGTGCACCTCTGTGCAGATCGGCCCCTCCCCCAGCGCCTTGAGCTTCTCCAGGCTCTGGCGGATGATCTTGATCGCCTCGAAATTCTCGCGCTGCCGGACGACGGCCTTGTCGAAGACGTCCCCGTTCTCGCAGACGATGACGTCGAAATCCAGCTCGCCGTAGACGTCGATCGGGTGGTCGCGCCGGGCATCGATGTCGTAGCCGCCGGCGCGGGCCGTCGGACCGAGCGCACCGTACTCGCGGCACTTGTCGAGCGGAAGGATGCCGACGTTCTTCGTGCGCGCGTGGATGACCGGGTCGTCGACGATCGCGTTGGTGAGAAGCGCGTTCTTCTTCTCGAGCTCGTTCAGCATCGTGAGGATGTTCGGGATCTCCTCCGCCGGCACGTCGCGGCGCACTCCGCCGGGCCGCAGCATCGCGTAGTGGTTGCGGTTGCCCGTGACCGCCTCGAGGATGTCGAGGAGGGGCTCGCGGTATTTCCACGTCCACATGAAGACCGTGTTGTAGCCGAGGAAATGCCCCGCCAACCCGGTCCAGAGCAGGTGGCTGTGGAGCCGCTCCAGCTCGGCGATGATCGCGCGGATGTACTGCGCGCGGATCGGCACCTCGATCCCGGCGCAGTCCTCCACCGCCTTGACGTAGGCGTAGGGATGGGAGCAGGAGCAGATCCCGCAGACGCGCTCGACGAGGAAGGGCACCTGGTCCCACGTCTTGTGCTCGGAGAGGAGCTCGATCCCGCGGTGGCTCCATCCGATCGTTATGTCTATGTCGACGACCCGCTCCCCGTCCACGTGCAGCTCGAAGAACTCCGGTTCCTCGAGGATCGGATGGAACGGGCCGATCGGGATCTTTTTCACCATGTCCAGCTCACCTCTCTGCTGCGTGTCAGGGGTTCTTGCCCTTCAGCGGCCGCCCTGCGATCTCGTCGGCGCGCTCCTTCCCGTCGTCCCGAACGCGGGTGCATTCGAGCGATTCCTTGGTCTCGCGCCGCGCGGGATAGAAATCGTCGGGCCGGGTGTCGGCGCGCAGGAGCGGCCGGAGATCGGGGTGATGCCGGAAGAAGACCTCGTACATCTCCCACATCTCCCGCTCGATCCACTTCGCGCCCGGTATCAGGTTCGATATCGATTCGAGCTCGGGCTTCGGCTTGCGCGCGAACGTCTTGACCGTGAGATAGTAGTGCTCGGCGTCGACCGGGAAGAAGAACATGACCTCGACGCCGTCCCGGTCGTCGACGGCCACGCCCGTGTCGAACCGGCAGTCCAGGTCGTTGAAGACGAAGCCGGCGAGATCGGTCCAGATGTCGTTCTCCGCCCAGACGTAGACGCGGTCCGGCGAACGCTCCTCGATCCGGACGCTGTCGCCGAACCGGTCGCCTATCCGCTTCTTCAGTGCCTCTTTTTCCATTGCTTCTCTTTCCGTCCTTTGCCGATCCGCGTTCAGAGCGTGTTCAGTACCTTCACGACGCCGGCGATGATCGTCTCCGGTTTCGGCGGGCAGCCCGGGATGTACGCGTCGACGGGAATATGCTTGTCGACGGGCCCGACGATGTTGTACCCGTCGCGGAAGATCCCGCAGCGGCAGCCGCACGCGCCGATGACGATCACCTTGATCGGCCTCGGCGCCTGGTCGTAGAGGCGCTTCAGCCGCGGAAGCACGTTCCGGGTGACGGGGCCGCTGATCAGCAGCACGTCCGCGTGCCGGATGCTCCCGACGAGCACGATGCCGAACCGCTCCACGTCGAAACGCGGCGTGAGGGCGTCGAGCACCTCGATGTCGCAGTTGTTGCACGCCCCCGTGTTCACGTGGAAGACCCAGGGCGATTTCTTGAGAGCTTTCAGCGCCAAGGACATATCAGCATTTCCTCCGCGGCCTAGTATCCCAGCACGGCCAGGATCATGGCGACGACCGACAAAACGAACATCGGACCCCAGAAGAACCGGACCGCCTGGTCGATCCTCACGCGGGGGTTCGTGTTCTTGATGAGCACCATGATGACGATGATCGCGACGTACTTGAGGATCGACGTCAGGATGCGCCATCCGGCGAAGGCGATCCCGCCCCAGAACAGGGTGATGATGAATATCGGCAGCACGAAGAGCATCATGGCCATCGTCAGGCGAACGAGCGCGAGCGGGGCTCCCGAATACTCGATGTGGGAGCCGCCGGCGAGTTCGGTCTCCGCCTCCGGGATGTCGAAGGGGAGCATCGTCGCCTTCGCCTGCGCGCAGAAGATCATCACGATGAAGGCGAGGACGCCCGAGACGGATCCGAGCATGATCCCGTTCGCGTCCTGGTAGGCGACGATATCCTGGAAGGAGAAGCTTCCCGCCTTGTACACCGTGGTCAGCACGGCGAGGACGAGGGGCAGCTCGTAGGCGAAGAGCAGTTTCATCTCGCGGCTCGCCCCGAGGACGCCGAGGGGGTTGCCCGAGGCGCTGCCGCCGAGGATCATCGAGATCGCCGGGATCGTCATGACGTAGATCACGACGATCGTGTCGCCGACGAAGGAGGCCCCGGGATAGAGATTGACCATCCACAGGATCGTCGATGCGAGCGTGGCGCCGGCGAGCCCGACGACGGGCATGAGGAGGAATCCCGTGCGCCGCGCGTCGGCGGGCACGACGACCTCCTTGCCCATCAGTTTCACCGTGTCGGCGAAGGGCTGGTACCACGGGGGGCCTACCCGCCACTGCACGCGGGCCGTGACCTTCCGGTCCACCCAGGTGGTCAGCAGCCCGACGATCGCCGAGAAGAGGAATCCCGGGAACACGAGGTAGTTGAGCACGTACTTGGCAGCGTCCATGTGACCTCTCCGCTATCGCTTGAGCATGAAGCGGGTGAAATACCGTCCGCCCTCGACCGCGCGTTTCTGCATCTTCTCGAGGGTCGCGAGTTCCTCGAAGACCAGCGCGCCGGACGTGCAGGTCGCGACGCAGCGGGGCGTTTTCCCGTCGGCGACGCGGTCGTGGCAGAGATCGCACTTCGGCGAGACGTGCCACGTGGAATGCATGAACATCACGCCGAAGGGGCAGGACATGATGCACGACTTGCAGCCGATGCAGAGATGGCTCATGCGGATGATCGTGCCGTCCTCCTTCTTCTTGATCGCCTCCTGCGGGCAGACCTCGAGACACAGCGGCGTGTCGCAGTGACGGCAGTGCATCGGCAGGAGGGCCTCTTCCTCGACGTGGCCGTGCTTGAGCAGCCCCTGGTCGTGATGCCCCTGCGCGCAGGCGGCGGCGCAGGCGCGGCAGCCGATGCACAGGTTCATATTGATGTAGACTCTCTTCTCCATACTCAGCTCTTCTCACCCTGGCGTCCGACGGTCACCGGCACCGGCGCGAGGAGGATCTCCCCGTTCCCCTCGTCGAGCCGCCACGGGAACAGCCGGCGGACGGAGGGAAAGTGGATCGTCGCGCCGACGACCTTGCCGCAGAGCTTGGTCGTCGTTTCGACCGGCAGTACCGCGTCTCCGCCTTCCGAGGAAACCGTGACGCTGTCGCCAGACGACAGCTTCATCTCGTCGGCGAACTCGTTGGATATCATCAGCACGGGCCCGGGGCAGGTGACCGTGGACCAGTGGAACCGGCGGCTCAGCGACCCGTCGGCCGCGTGCGCCGGCTCGCTCCACGGTATGAGCACCACCTCGGCCGTATCGATCTCCCGCATCAGGTTCGTGTACGCGCTCCAGTCCGTGGCGACGACGGCGAAGGAGGCGGCTCTCGCCGCCGGGGCCTCGGCCGCCTCGTTCAGGTCGACGTCCATCTCCCCCGCGAGAAGGCGGATGAACTCGGCGTCGGTGACGGCGCCGCCCGGCGGGGGCAGCACGTCGCCGCGGACGAAGTCGTCGTTCGGATCGAAGGTCGGCCGCACCGTCCCCGTCTTCTCCATGAGACCGGCGGCGGGCAGAACCACCGTCGCGCGCGCCGCGGTCTGGTTCCAGAAGAGCTGCGTCGTGACGGTGAATTTCTTGTCGCGGAGCGCCTTCTCCACCGGCGCGGCCGGGTAGACCGAGAAGAGGTCCAGCCCCAGCAGCACGAGCGCCTTCAGCTCCGCCCCGCCGAGCTTCTTCATGACGTCCGGCGCGGCGGCGCCCGCGATCGCCCGGTGGATCCCCCACGTGTTCTGCTGGACGAACTGCGGCTCGAATACGGCCGTTCCCGGGCAGAGCCTCGTGGCCGCCTCGGTGAAGAGGGAGACGAGCCCGGGGGCTCCCATCCTGCCGAAGATATTCGAGACGAAGGAACGCACCCTCACCGCGCCGAGCATCGCCGCGGCGGCTCCCTCGATGTCGTCCTTCTTGACGCCGCCGAGGCGCTCGATCTCGTTCCAGTCGACGCCGGCGACGAAGGAGGCCAGCCCGTCGGGGAGCGCGGCGCCGCTCGCCGCGGCCGCCGCCTTGACGAGGCCGAGCGTGACCGCGGCCTCGCCTCCGGGCGCGCAGCGGAGATGCCTGTTGGCGAACCACGCGGCGTGGTTGACCTCGGGGCTCACGACGATGACCTCGCTTCCCCGCGCGCCGTACTTGCCCGGCAGCACCCGCTTGGCCGTGCAGGGGTGCTCGGAGAAGGAATCGCCGACGATCAGCGCGACCTGGCGCTCGCCGGGAGGCTTCGTCCCCGCCGGCTTGACGCCGGAGAGATCGCACGCGAGCCAGGCGCGGAAGAGCGGCGCGTCGTCCGGTGCGAAGAGCGCGATGTTCTTCGTGCCGATCCCCCGGGCGAGGGCCGCGGCGAGGGAGGCCTCCTCCACGGTGAGATTCTCGCCCAGCAGGATACCGATGTCGTCGGGGCCGCCCTCCTCGATCACCGCGGCGAGATTTTTCGCCGTCTCGGTGACGGCCGCGTCCCGGGTGGACCGTTCGCCGAGAACGAAGGAATCGCCCAGCCGTTCCGGGTGCGACAGGAACTCCACCGCCGCATTGCCGCGGGCGCAGAGGCTGCCGCCGTACTTCGAGTCCTCCCGCTCGTCCCAGTCGAGCGAGAGGAGCGACTCGGCGGTGAAGAGGGGGCCGCGCCCGCCGCCGCGCAGCACGAGGGGGCAGGCCAGCGAACAGAAGGAGCAGTTGTTTCGTAGGTCGCTCATGGGTACTGTCCCCGGGCTCGTTCGCCCTGGTTTAGCCGAATACGTTCGGAACGTGTTTGATCTTGTCGTAGCACATGTCGGGTCCGTCGACGCAGAGATAGTAATGGCCGACGTTGCACCGTCCGCACTTGCCCATGCCGCATGACATCTTCCGGTTCATCGAGAGATAGATCTGCGGCGGCTTGTATCCGACCTCGAGCAGTTTGAGGGTGACGAACTTGAGCATGATCTCCGGTCCGCAGGACAGCGCGTAGCTCTCGTCGAGGTTGATATCGAGGTCGTCGAGCAGGGTCGTCACCAGGCCGACGCGCCCGTCCCAGGCGGGCGCGGGGACGTCGATCGTGACGGTGAGATCGACGTTCGGCGCGATCCGGGACCACTCGTCGTACTGGCGTCGGAAGCAGAGCTCCTCGGGGCAGCGGGCCCCGTACTTGATCGAGATGCGCTCGTACCTCGACGGGTCGTCGAAGAGGGCGTAGATCAGCGCGCGCAACGGCGCGAGCCCGACGCCGCCGCCGACGACGAGCACTTCCTTGCCGACGAGCCGGTCGAGGGGATACCCCTTTCCGAAGGGCCCCCTGAGCCCGACCGCGGCGCCGGGCTTGAGGTCGTGGAGCGCGTCGGTGATCTTGCCGGTCTTCAGGATCGTGATCTCCATCCGCTCGGAGACGTTCGGATCCGAGGAGGGAGTGAACGGCGCCTCGCCGACCCCGGGGACCGTGAGCTGCATGAACTGGCCGGCGCGGAACTCGATCGGGCGGACCGGTTTCAGGCAGAATGTCTTGATGGTCGGGGTCTCGGTGATGATGTCCTCGACGACGGTGTCGATGGGATAGTACGGGTTCTTCATCCCACGCTCCCTCTACTCGGCGACCGTTGCGACGACCCGGCGGAAGGCATCGCGCATGTCGATGCCGGCCGAGCAGGTATCGATGCACCGGCCGCATCCGGTGCAGTAGATCGCCCCGTGACTCAACACGAGATAGTCGTACTTGTGATAGAAGCGATGCTTGACGCGATCGGTCAGCCGCGGCCGCGGCGTTCCCATCCCCGCCATGCGCGCGTACCCGGAGACCTGGCAGGAATCCCAGGTCATCACCCGCTGGCCGGTCTCCTCGCCGGATTTCTGGTCGTAGAGGAGGAAACAATAGCACGTGGGGCAGATGTTCGTGCATGCGCCGCACTCGACGCACCGCGCGGAGATCTCGTTCCAGACCTCGCTTGCCAGCGATGCGCGCAATTTCTCGGGAAGCCCCTCCGCGGCGGGATAGCCGCCGTTCTGCTCCTCGAGGAGGCGGACGACCTCGTTCCGTTTCTCGTCCCGCGCCTCCTTCTGCCCGTCGCGCGGCTCGGTGAAGAGCTCGCCGTGCTCCTCGACGATCGTCTTTCCGCGATCGGACCCGCTCTCGACGAGATACCCGCCGCCGACCTTCGACACGGCGAGGTCGAACCCGCTTTTCGGCCAGGGCCCGGCGCCGAGGAGGTTGCAGAAGCAGGAATCCCCGCACCCGGTGCAGTCGGCGCCGATGACGATCATTTTCTCGCGCCGCGCGCGATAGAACGGATCCTCGAACTCGCCCTCGAGGAGGACCTTGTCGACGAGCTCGAGCGCGGCGATGTCGCAGGCGCGCGCGCCGACGACGATCGTCACGGGCCCGTTCGCCGCCTCGATCTCGTCGACGTCCGGGGACGGGTACTCCGCCACGGGGCGCCGCAGCAGCTGCGCGATCCCCTTGAGCGGCTCGACCGTCCGGATGCCTTCGAGCGTCATCTCCCCGGGCAGGGGAAATGCCTCGACGTGCTCGAGGTGGAGCTTGCCGGTCTCCTCGTTCCGCACAGGAACATAAAGCTCTCCGTCGCCGGAGAGCTTCTTCAGCAGTCTCTCGAAATTCGTCGCATCGATAAAGCGCATATTGCCGTTCCGCGTTAGCCGGCGTCGGGGCTCGCCGACGGCTTTCGAACGTTCAATTGACTTCCGTTCCCCCCCGGAGGGCAAAATCAGGCCGTATTGTATTCACAGGCATCGGCGGGGTGTCAAGCGGTATTTTTCAGGGAAACCGAATCTTCGCCACGATATGCAGAACGTCATTCGGCCTTTGCGGACGGCATTTCTTCGCGACATGTCCGCGTCCATGATACGGACGCGGAATGACGACATCCCCCCGTGCCGGACAGCCGCGGGGCGTGCCGGCATCGGGATCGGCCGCGCCTCGCCGGCTATTCGGCGAGGAGTTTCGCGACGGCGCTGCGGAGCTCCTCGCCGCGAACCGACTTGTACCGGATCGTGCCGGCGCGGTCGATGAGGAAGGTCGCCGGGATGGCGCTCACCGCGTAGGTGCGGCCGATCTCGGCCTGCCACCCCTTGCCGTCGAAGACCATCGGCCAGGGCAGTTGCTGCTCGTCGACGTAGCTCTTGAATTTCCCCTCGGTCTGGTCGAGGGAGATGCCGAGGATCTCGAATCCCCCGTCGTGGAAATCCTCGTAGATCTTCTTGACGTTCGGCATCTCGGCGCGGCAGGGAGCGCACCAGGACGCCCAGAAATCGAGAAGGACGACCGAGCCGCGGAGACCGGCCAGCGAGACGTTCCCGCCGTTGTAGGCCGTGGCGGTGAAATCGATCGCCGGCATCCCGATCTTCAGTTTCTTGAGCGTATCGATCCGCCCGAGCTCGGCCGCGGCCGCCTGGGCGATCTTCGGGTTGGCGACGGTCCCCTCGCGCACGATCATGCGGAGCGCCGGCTCGGCCTTCTCGTACTCCTCGACGGCGATGTAGGAGGAGGCGAGAACGTACCGGGCCATGATCTCCTCGCTCGGATCGCGCCTGGCATCGATCGAGAAGTAGGCCTCCAGCGCGGTCACGGCCTCCCCGGACCGCCCCATCCTGGAGTAGAGGTGTCCCAGGTTGAGCAGCGCGCCGGCCCGTTCGGGCGCATCGGGCCACTGCTCGATGAAGGCGGTGAGCCGTTTCTCGGCCTCGTCGACGAATGCCTGGCCCGGCGAGTTCTTGCTGAGCGTCCGCAGATCGTCGAGCAGAACGCGGTAGGCGTCGGCCGCGTTCTCCTGCGCGGCGGCCGGCCCGGCGAGGGCGGCGAAACCGAGGGCGAGCGCGGTCAGAATCATGACCGTTTTTCTCATGCTATTTCTCCTTCAATGAACGGGGGCGCCCGACGGCGCCCCCGTTTGAATCCGTCGGCCGGCCGTGCGGCATCAATCGCCGGAGGAGGTGATCCGCACCGATCCCATGATCTTGACGGGGATCTCCTCGTACCCCGGGTAGTTCGTCAGGATGCGCAGGTTGCCCACGTACTTGCCGGGCTCGCTCGGGGGCCGCACGCGCACGGTGCAGCGGAAGGACTTGCCCGGCTGCACCTCCTTGATGCTCACGCTGATGTCGTCCCGGTCGGCGATGATGTCCCTGATCTTCAGGGAGTCGGCGCGCGCGGCGATGACCGTGATCACCCGGTCGAAGCTCTTCGACGTCCCCTCGCGCACCTGCATCTCGCGCATGATGACGTTCTTGGGATGGACCTCGACATCGGGGGTGATCGTCATCCGGACGCTCAGCTTCTTCTCCTTGAGCTTCGGGAAATCCGTCTCGAGATAGAGATCGCCCACGTAGTGGTGCCCCGCCTCGAGATCGACCTTCGTCGCGAGGCGGACGCGGTACTGCCGTCCCGCCTCGATCTCCTCGATCGTCACGGAGAGCTTGTCCGCGAGGGTCTCCGAGTCGCGGTTGCCCTCCGCCCAATGGTAGCCGGTGATCCTGATCGGCGTGTCGAGGTGGCTGATCACGTCCGTCTCCAGCCTGAGCGTCTCGTCGGCGAAGCCGGAGAGGTAGAGATCCCTCGTGACGTCGAAGACCTTCGTGACGTCGCCGTCGACGTGCACGATCATCTTCCGGTTGGTCGGGTCGTTCGTCGTGATCGTGAAGCTTTTCCGGAAATGTCCCGGATGGATCTTGTGCCCGTAGATCTTTATGCCTATCGTTCCTTCCTGCCCGGGAAGGATGACCTTTTCATAGTCGGCCACGGAGCAGCCTCAACCAGGGCGCACATTCAGGATGTGCAGCTCGCCCTCCCCCCTGTTGCTGACCGTGAAGGTATACTCGATGTCCTCGCCTTCCATGAATTCGCCGAGGTCGACGCTCGGCTTCTCGATGTAGAGCTCGGGCGGCTTCTCGTCCTTCTTCGCCAGGCATGCAACCGAGAGGAAGACGAGAAGAAGCAGGCCCGTGACGAGCGTCGTCGCGATGTGTCGTCTCCTGTTCACTCCTGTCCCTTCCCGCCGGCTCGCCAGGCCGGCGTCTTCGCTATTCGTCCGAGAAAAAGAAACCCGATCTCACGGACCCGTCCGCATCGGGCGGGCGATCGGGTGCGGCCTTCCGGCCGCGTACTGTATTATAGGTGAGCGCGCGCGGAGAGTTCCACGAAAAAACGCGCCCCGGCGATCCCGGCCCGGCGAACGTCAGGAGTCGCCGGCGGGACGGGGCCGGATCATCTCGACCCACCAGAGCCCGGCGATCCCCGGCAGGAGATCGAGCGGCGCCTCGATCTCGTACACGCCCCCGTCGTAGGCGTCCACCGACGCGCCGAGGACGCGGAGATCCTCGCGGAACCCCCCGTCGTCGCCGTTCAGCGACCAGACCCTCATGCCGCGGACACCGCCGATCGGAACGACAGGCGGATACTTGTACCCGGGGAGGTGCAACCCGATCCACCGGAACAGGGCCCGTGGAACGAGCTCCTCGAGGACGATCTCCGGGGTGATGTCGACGATGAAGGCGCGATCGTTCAGCTTGCGGTAGAAGACGACGCCGCGCGCGAAGAGGTCGTCCCGTTCGTCCCAGTCGAGCGGCCACGCCGTCTGGAGCAGGCAGACGATCGGCTCGTCTCCGCGCCCCTCGTCGACCAGCCGTTGCAGCTCCTCGACGAGCGCCCGGTCGGTTGGATCGGGGAGGATCGTGCCGCCGGGGAGGGTGATCGCCCAGGGGTCGTCCATCTCCTCCGCCCAGACGATCATGCCGCCGGGGAGGAAGGGGGGGGCCGGACCGGTGATCGCGTCGATGTACGTTCCGCCGCCGTCCGGGATCGCTCCGCCGCCCAACTCGCCCGGTATCCGCCCGCTTCGCGGCGAAACCACGACGGGGCGCGACCCGTCAGGGTCCACGATCCGCCGCCGGTCGTCGGGGTTCTCCTTCGTCTTCGTTCCGGCCTCGCCGGACGGGACGACGGGATCCTTCCGCCGCCATCGCCGGAGATCCCGCGCCGGCGGCAGGGGATCGTTCGCGGCGGGCCCGGCCGGGCGAGCGGACGGATCAACCGGGGAGGCCGGGGGATCGCCGGCGCCGCCCGCCGGGCGGGCCGGCGTTTCCTTCCGCCTGCGGCGCTCGGTGTCGCGGTCGGGGCGGCCGACGGGCGTCCGCCTGACATCCCGGTCGCCGTCCGTGCGGTTCGGCCGTGTCGCCTCCCCGCCTGCGCGGTCGTCTTCCCCGTTCGTTTGGCGCTTTGTTCGCCGTTCCGCCTCGCGGTCGCGTTTGCCGTCGTCCTTCTTCTTCTCCTGGGCGTTCACCCCGGTCGCGGCGAGCAGGAACGCCGCCGCGAGCAGGATCAGCGCCCATCCGTTCCGTCGTCCGATCCACCGTCTCATCGCCTCGCCCCTTTCGTTCGATCCGATCGGTTCGTTTACCGGCATGATAGCACAATTCGCCGCGTCCCGCCGCGTTGTCCGGCACCGGCTCCCCCCCGGCACGGGGACGTTTTTGGTTGCATTCGGCCGGACATCGTCTAGATTAGTGCTGTAACGACCGATACGACAACCCCTGCCCGGCGAGCGGCCGCCGGGGAAACGCGGCCGCCCGCGCATCGGACGATGAACGCCGAAAACGAGATATATCTCGACCATATCGCCGCATCGCCGGTTCGCCCCGCCGCCGTCGAGACGATGACCCGGCTGCTTTGCGACGGATTCGGCAATCCGCAGAGCGTCCACGAACGCGGCCAGCTGGCGGCGGACGTCCTCCTCGAGGCGCGCTCGCGCGTGGCCGCCCTCGTCGGCGCCGATCCGCAGGGCGTGATCTTCACCGCGACGGGATCGGAGGCGAACAACCTCGCCGTCCGGGGGATCGCGCGCGGCCGGCTGAAGCGCTCCAACCGCATCATCGTCTCCGCCGTCGAGCACGTCTCCGTCTCCGAGCCCGCGCGCATTCTCGGGAAGGAGGGCTTCGAGCTCGTCGTCCTCCCCGTCGACGGACACGGCCTGGTCTCCCCCGACGATCTCGCCAGGGAGCTCGGGAAGGGCGCCGCCCTCGTCTCGATTCTCCACGCGAGCACGGAGATCGGGACGATCGAGCCGATCGCCGACCTGGCGGCCCTCTGCCGCGACGCGGGCGTGCCGATGCACACCGACGCGTGGGGGACGGCGGGAGCGATCGAGACGGACATCGCGGCCCTCGGCGTCGACGCCATGACGGTGGCCGCCCAGAACTTCGGCGGTCCCCCCGGGGCCGCCGCCCTCGTCGTCGGGAAGGGAACGCCGCTCGTGCCCCTCGTCGCCGGGGGGATCCAGGAGCGCGGCAAGCGCGCCGGCCAGGAGAACATCCCCGCGATCGCCGGGATGGGCGTGGCTGCCGCCCTCGCCGCGGAGGAGCTGCCGCGCCATGCCGGACGGGTGAACCCCGTGCGCGACCGGCTGCTCGCCGGGATCCCGGCGGCGATCGACGACGTCGTCGTCACCGGCCATCCCGAGCGCCGGCTCCCCGGCCACGCGAGCGTCTGCGTCCGCTACGTCGAGGGCGAGGCGCTGCTGCTCTTCCTCGACCGGGCGGGAATCCGGGCGGCGAGCGGCTCCGCCTGCACGTCGAAGAGCCTCAAGGGAAGCAGCGTGCTCGAGGCGATCGGCCTCGATGCCGCCACGGCGCAGGGGTCGCTGGTCTTCTCGGCCGGCCCGGAGAACACGGTGTCGGAGGCCGACCGCGTCATCGAGGCGCTCGCGCCGATCGCGGCGCGGCTCCGCGAGATGTCACCACTCTACAGGAAAGAGAACGACGATGCCGATGTACAGTGACAAGGTGATGGACCACTTCATGAATCCGCGCAACGTCGGCGACATCGCCGATCCGGACGGCGTCGGCGAGGTCGGCAATCCGGTGTGCGGGGACATGATGACCTTCGCGATCAAGGTCGAGGACGGTCGGATCGCCGACGTGCGGTTCAAGACCTTCGGCTGCGGCGCGGCGATCGCCGTCTCGAGCATGGTGAGCGAGATGGCGATCGGAAAGACCATCGCCGAGGCGATGGAGATCACCAACGAGATGGTCGCCGAGGAGCTGGGCGGCCTGCCCACGCAGAAGCTGCACTGCTCGAACCTCGGCGCCGACGCCCTGCACGCGGCCATCGAGGATTACCTGGCCCGCCAGTCGGGCGAGCCGGCTCCGCCGTCGCCCGCGCGCGAGCTGGAGCGGTGCCCCGTCTGCGAGGAGTCCGTGGAGGACGAACAGCCCTACTGCCGGAAGTGCAAGTGCATCCTCAGGCCGTGCTCCTCCTGCGGCAAGATCGTCTCGGCGGATCTGTCGGTCTGCCCGCACTGCGGCGCCGGGCTCGACGCGGCGGGGAACGCGAAGGACCGGCCCGGCGATGCGTGAGAATCCCGCCGGCCCGATCGCCCGTCTGAAAAAAGAGCGGGGCGCCGTCATCCTCGCCCACAACTACCAGCCCCCGGCGATCCAGGACATCGCCGACCATCTCGGCGACTCCCTCGACCTCAGCCGCACCGCCGCCAGCCTTCCCGACCCGGTCATCGTCTTCTGCGGCGTGCACTTCATGGCCGAGACGGCCTCGATCCTCGCCCCCGGCAAGACCGTGCTCCTCCCGGAACCCTCGGCCGGCTGCCCGATGGCCGACATGATCGACGCCGACGATCTCGCCGGCCTCAAGAGGAAGCATCCCGACGCGGCCGTCGTGATGTACGTGAATTCCACCGCCGAGGTCAAGGCGCTCACCGACTGCTGCTGCACCTCGGCCAACGCGGAGGCGGTCGTCGCCTCGATCGAGCCCGGCCGGCCGATCATCTTCGGCCCCGACTGCCATCTCGGCCGCTGGGTCGCCGCCCGAACGGGGCGCGAGATGATCCTCTGGGACGGCTACTGCCCCACGCACCAGCGCTTCTCCGTCGAGCGGGTCCGCGAGCTGCGACGGGCGCACCCCGGCGCCCGCCTCCTCGTCCATCCCGAGGCAGACGATGCGATCGTCGCCGAGGCGGACGCGGTGCTCGGAACGGGGGGCATGATCCGGTACGCCGCCGAGAGCGACGCGGGCACCTTCGTCATCGGCACCGAGGCCGGCATGTGCTACCGGCTCGAGACGCTCTTTCCCGGCAAGACCTTCATCCCCCTCTCCCCGTCGGCCCTCTGCGCGAACATGAAGAAGATCACGCCCGAAAAGATCCTGGCCTCGCTCGAGTCCCTCTCCCCGCGGATCGTCGTGCCGCCGGCGATCGCGGCGAAGGCGGAGCGGGCCATCCGCCGCATGATCGCGATCGGCTGACCGTTCCGCGTCCCCCGGGAAGCATGCCCGGTCCCCGCCGACCGTCCTCCGCCCTCCCCGCGCCGACCCCGCCGGCCCTTTGCCGTTGACAGCGGCCCCTCCCCTCCCGTACACCTGTGGGAACGCGCGGCTCCGCGGTGGGGCCGCGCGAGAAATTTCGACAAGGAGACATCGATGAAACGGACAACGACGATCGCGCTCGCCCTTCTTTTCCTCCTCGCCCCGGCGGCGGGTTCCGCCGGCGAGACGGGCGGCGGCGGCGAAGACCACGACTGCGGCTGGCTTCCCCACGGCTATTCCTTCGGCTTCGGGGGCTACCTCAAGACGGACATCGCCTGGGAGAAGGCGGCCACCTATCCCGGGAACTACGTCGTCTACGTCCCGTACGCCGCCGTGGACGACGACCGGATGTACATCACGAGCCGCGAGAGCCGGCTCGGCTTCGACTTCCGCTGGAAGGCCGAGGAGGTCAAAACGACGGCGAAGATCGAGTACGATTTCTTCGGGGCCGGAGCCGGGGAGAACAAGGCCGGGCTCCTTCTCCGCCACGCCTACGTGCGCCTCGCCTGGGAGCGGATCGCCCTCACCGCCGGGCAGACCTGGGACGTCATCTCCCCGCTGAACCCGAAGACGGTCAACTACAGCGTCGCGTGGGGGCAGGGGAACATCGGCTACCGCCGCCCGCAGCTGCGGCTCTCCACCTGGGGATCGCTCGGCGAGGCGGCCGACGTCACCCTCGACGTGGCGGCGACGCGGACGATCGGCAACGACGTCGACGGCGACGGCGTGGACGACGGCGCCGACGCCGCGCTGCCGACGATGCAGGGGCGCCTCGGCCTCGCGTTCAACCTCGGCGACGAGGGAAAGATCGCCCTCGGCGTCTCGGGGCATTACGGGCAGGAGGCCTGGGGCGAGGATGACGGGGAAACCACCGATTCGTGGTCGGCGAACGCCGATCTCGCCGTCACCCTGACGCCGCGGATCTCGCTCCTGGGCGAGTTCTTCGTCGGCGAGAACCTCCAGACCTATTTCGGCGGCGTCCTGCAGGGCGTCTCCCCGGCGGGCGACGCCCTCGGCTCGACGGGGGGCTGGGGAATGCTCGCCGTGACGCCGGTCGACCGGGTCGCCCTGCACGCCGGCTATGCCTTCGAGGATCCCGACGACGGCGACTTCACCGTGCCCGACGGCGACGAGGAGTCGCTGCGCGACCGGAACATGGTGGCCTGGGGGAACGTCTTCTACGCGATCACCGGAACCGTCACCGGCATCCTCGAGGTGCAGTACATGCAGACCGACTGGATGACGAAGGAGGGCGCGGAAATCGTCTCCGAGGAGACGATGGACAACGTCCGCGTCCAGTTCGCCATCAAGGCCGCGATCAAATAGCGCGGGGTCGGCGGATCCGATACGACGACGCCCCCCGGCGCGGGCCGGGGGGCGTTTCTTCGTGGCGGGCGGCAACAAATCAGTACCAGTCCGGTATCCGATCCATCCCCGCCGCGCGGAGGTCCGCCGCCGCCGCCTCCCGGAGATGCCTCACGACGGCCGGATCGATCGCCGGCGGCGGCGCTTCGGCGAGGATCCGTTCTGCCTCGCTCGCGGCGCGCGCGGCGGCGTCCTGCCCCCCCTCCTTTTTCCAGCGCTCCCAGGGAAGGCGATCGACGAGGCGGCCGGGGAAGAAGGTCTCCGCGCGGAACCACCGTGCCGTGTGCGAAAGGGAGAGGAAATCGCCGCGCAGGGTCCCCTCCGCGACGACCGTCCGGGCGAGCGGCTCCTCCCGCAGGGCGATCCCCGCCCGCAACCGCCGGGCCATCCCGCAGATCTCGTTGTCGAGCAGGAGCTTCTCGGGACTCTGGCAGGATTCGAAATCGAGCATCCCCGGTCCGGCGGCGAGATCGACGCTCGAGAGGGCCGCGATCGCCGCCCCCATCCCCGTCTCGAACCCCCCCTGGTAATCGACGAGCTTCGCGTCGCTGAGCGCGATGTAGGCGTGGACGGGAAGACCGAGTCGGCGGCCGATCTCCGCGTTCGCCCCGTCGAGCATCATCGTCTCGACGGCCCCCATCGGCGTCGTCCCGTGCCGCATGTCGAAGGCCGCGGGGGACCCGCCGTAGACGACGGGCCCGCCGGGGGCGGCGAGCTGGTGGATGACGACGCCGCTCAAAACCTCGGCGCAGTGCTGGGCGACGGCGGCGGCGAGGGTCGCCGGCGCGGTGGCCCCCGTCATCGGCATCGCGACGATCTCGGCCGGGACGCCGGCGCGGGCGCAGTCGAGGAGCGCCCCCGCGGTGAGGCCGCTCCAGTGCAGCGGCGAGGTGGGACAGCAGTCGAAGACGGCGATCGGCCGCTTGCGCAACCGCTCCTCGCCGCCGGCCGCGGCGACGAGCATGTCGAGCATGAGGGGAAAGGAGTCCTCCCGGAAGGTGCCGGTCACGACCGGCTTGGCGCCGCAGGCGAGGGCGATCGCCAGGCGGTACCGGTCCGCCGTCTCCGCGGGGACGTCGGCCGGCACGAGGCAGGTGCTCTGCACGGCCACGTTCGCGAGGGCGTCGGTGAGTCGGGCGAACCGCGCGAGGTCGGCCGTCGCGGGCGGCCGCGCCCCGCCCCGGCCGTGGTCGAGCACGCGCAAGGCCGCCGAGCCCGGCGTGAAGAAGAGTTCGCCGCCGCCGAGCTCCGCGGCGGGCGACGACGCCCCCGCCGGGCCCCGGCTCCAGAGCAGGACGCTGCCGGGGGCCGTTTCGAGCGAGCGCTCGACGAGCGCGGCCGGCACCCGGACGCGCCCGCCTTCGATCCGCGCGCCGGCGCCGTCGAGGAGCGCGAGGGCTTCGTCGTGCTCGACGGCGACGCCCGTCTCCTCGAGGATCGCGATCGCCTCCACGACGATCCGTTCGCGATCCGCGTCGTCGAACCAGCGGACGAGGGGCGTGCGGGTCATCGGGCCTTGCCCCCGTTTTCCGAGCGGCCCGGGCAATCGTCGCGGTCGCAGTTCTCGCAGGAGTTCTCGCTCCGGAGTCGCGCCGGATCGCGGGCGACGTGCATCGCGAAGGAGACCGATTTGCGGGGGATCATCATGCCGCCGGAGGAGAGGCGCACGCCGATCCGTCCGGCGGGAAGGACGCGGAAGAGGGCCGCCTGCCCCTCGACCGGCCAGTCGCCGTAGCCGGGGCTCGCCCGGCAGGAGGTGCCGAGTCCCGTCTCGGCCGCGACGGCCGCGATCGTCCGGTCCATGTGCCCGGCCGCCGCCTCGGCGGCCGTCGAGCCCGCCGCGTCGAGGACGACGGCGCGGAGCAGCTCGTCGCCGGCCGTCAGCTCGGCCACGCGATCCTCGAGCCGCGGGCCGATCGAGCAGACGCAGACGGCCATGCGTTCGAGGCCGGCGAAGGGAGGGTGTTCGAGCGCCGATCCGGGGAGGATCGTCCAGATCCCGGCCGTCTCGACGAGTCTGCCGGCCTCCTCGATCGCCTCGTCGAGGGCGGCTTCGAGACGCCGTCCCGGGGCCCCGGCCGTCTCCGGCCGCCTGCCGAGCAGGCGCAGGAGCTCTTCCCGCGGCATGTCGACGGTGAAGGACCGCTCGATGACAGGCTCCATCAAACTCCCTTCCCCGGCGCGGCGGCTTGTTCAGCTGCCGTGCGTCAGCCGGTCGTGGATCTCCCGGATGAACCGCGGATCGGTCCCGCAGCAGCCGCCGACGGCGCCGGCGCCGCGCCGGATGATCTCGACGATGTCGTCCGCGAAGGCGGCGGGCGTCTGCCGGTAGACCGGCCGTCCGCGCTCCATCTCGGGATTGCCCGCGTTCGGCTGGAAGAGGAGCGGCAGATCGGTGAGCTCCCGCATCCGGGAGACGAGGTCGGGCATCTCCGGGGAGGACAGGGTGCAGTTCGCGCCGAGCATGTCCGCGTCGCCGAGGACCTCGACGGCCCGTTCCGGCGTGTCGCCGACGAGGGTGAAGAAGCCGCGCGGCTTCCGCTCGAACGTGGCCTCGACGACGACGGGACGGCCGGAGACGGCCCGCGCGGCCCGCAGCGCCGCCCGGGCCTCCCGCACGTCGTACATCGTCTCGACGAGGAAGAGGTCGACGCCGCCGCGTTCGAGGGCGGCCGCCTGTTCCCGGAATGCCGCGTACGCGGCCTCCTCGGTCAGTTCCCCGACGGGGGGGAAGAAGAGACCGGTGGGACCGATGTCCCCGGCGACGAACCGGCCGCCGCCCCGCGCGCCGACCGCCTCGCGCGCGAGCGCCGCCGCCCGCTCGTTGACCTCGTCGACGTCGAGGAGGCGCCCCGCGTCCGACCGGCCGAGCTTGAGCCGCGTCGCGCCGAACGTGTTCGTCTGGACGACCTCCGCGCCCGCGTCGAGGTAGGCGGCGTGGACGGCCGCGACCTCGTCCGGCCGCTCGAGCGTCCACGCCTCGGGCACGTCCCCGTCGCGGAGCCCGGCGGCGATGAGCATCGATCCCATCCCGCCGTCGAAGAGGACGACCTTGCGGCAAACCGTCTCGAGGAAGCCGTGCGCGCGCTTCGTCATGACCGCCTTTCCCCTTCGCCGAGACGGTCGAGCAGGTCGACGGCGGCGACGGCGTCCGGCGCGTAGCCGTCCGCCCCGATCTCCCGCGCCCAGTCCGCGCTCACCGGCGCCCCGCCCACGACGACGCGCACCGTCTCGCGCAGTCCCCGCCGGACGAGCTCCTCGACGACCGCCCGCTGCCCGGCCATCGTCGTCGTCAGGAGCGCCGACACGCAGACGACCCGCGCGCCCGTCGCCGCGGCCTCGTCGGCGAAGCGCGCGGCGGGAACGTCGGCGCCGAGATCGACGACCGCGTACCCGTTCGCCGAGAGCATCGTGGCGACGAGCGTCTTGCCGATGTCGTGGATGTCCCCCTCGATCGTCCCGATGACGACCGCCTTTCCCGGATCGGCCGCCGCCTTTCCGCCGAGGGCGGGAACCAGGACGGCCATCGCCCTCTTCATCGCCTCGGCGCCCATGACCAGCTCGGGGAGAAAGAGCTCGCCCTCCTCCCAGAGCCTGCCGACGTCGCGGATCCCGCGGATGAACCCGTCGTCGATCGTCTCCATGAGCGGCCGCCCCTCCTCGAGGGCGCGCCGCGCGAGGGAGGCGGCCGCGTCGCCGTCGCCGGCGAGAACGGCCGCCGCGCATTCGTCGAGAAACACCGGCATCCGCCTTCCTTTCGTTCGCCGCGTCCGTGCGCGGCCTCTCCAGTATACGACGAACGGGTGGCGCCCGGAAAGCCGAAACCGGGCCGGCTCTTTTCAACCGCGCCTCCGGTGTGGTATGACATGAGGCGGTCCCGAAATCCGTTTCGGGGAGAGAGGAGGCTCGAAAAAATGAAGGCGATGGTGCTCGAACGGCGGGGACCGATCGAGACGGAACCCCTCGTGCTGCGCGATCTCCCCGTGCCGGAGCCCGGCCCGGGGGAGGTGCTCGTCCGCGTCTCGATGTGCGGGATCTGCCGCACCGATCTGCACGAGATCGAGGGGGACCTGCCCCCGGCCCGCAGCACGGTCGTGCCGGGGCACCAGATCGTCGGGCAGGTCGAGCGCGCCGGCCCCGGGGTCGAGCGCCCCGCGGCGGGGGAACGGGTGGGCGCGGCCTGGCTGAATCAAAGCTGCGGCTCCTGCGCCTTCTGCCGGAGCGGCCGGGAGAACCTCTGCCGCGACGCCCGCTTCACCGGGCGGGACGTCGACGGCGGCTACGCGGAGTACGTGTGCCTCCCCGCCGGCTTCGTCTATCCCCTCCCGGCGGATTTCCCGGACCGCGACCTCGCCCCGCTCCTCTGCGCGGGGATCATCGGGTTCCGGGCGCTGCGTCTTTCCGGGATCCGGCCGGGAGAAACCCTCGGTCTGTACGGCTTCGGCGCGAGCGCGCACGTCTCGATACAGATCGCGCGCCACTGGAACTGCCGCGTCTTCGTATTCACCCGCGCCGAGGCCCACCGGAAGCACGCCGGGTCCCTCGGCGCCGAGTGGACGGGTACGGCGGCCGACGAGCCGCCCGAACCGCCGGCGGCCTCGATCGTCTTCGCCCCTGCCGGGGAGCTCGTGCCGGCGGCCCTCGAGCGGGTCGCCCACGGCGGCACGGTGACGCTGGCGGGAATCACGATGACGGCGATCCCCGCGATGGAATACGAGCGGCACCTCTACCACGAGAAGATCCTCCGGAGCGTGGCGAACGCCACGCGCCGCGACGGGCGGGAACTGATCGCCCTCGCCGAGGCGATACCAATCCGCACCAACACGACGCTCTTTCCGCTCGAGGCGGCGAACGAGGCCCTGCTGCTCGTGAAGGAAAGCCGGATCTCGGGGGCGGCCGTCCTCGATCTGCGGTGAGAGCGGCGCTTCGGTCAGCGGAACGCGGCGGAGGCGAGGAAAGCGGAAAACGGCCGGGTGCCCCGGTATCCCAACCTTAAGATCACCTTACCCCCTTGAAGGCCGACCATTTGATTTAGGAGGCGGCACCCGGCCAATGTCGTTCCCGTCTATGTCGGACCGCCTCCGGCCCCGGCCGGATCGGCGGCCTCTACCGAATAATTAATCCTTTCCGAACTCCTTTTCAATAGCAAAACGCGGATCGATGTCGACGGGGACGTCGTCGAGCCTGGCGAGCGAGGCGCGGACCTCGTCGCCCATCACGCCGTACGTCTCGAGAAACCGCTTCGCGGCGGCGTAATCCCCGTGCGCCTGGATCATCAGGATCTCCCGCGAGAAATCCTCGACGGCGCCCCTGATCTTCGCGGTGTCGACAGACCAGCGCCCGGAAACCTCGTCGTACAGGTACGCGCCCTTTTCCCGGAAGAAGTTGAAGGCCATCATGTTGGCCGCCCCGTGCGCCGCCTCGATCCCGAAGCGCACCGAGCGGAAGAAGCCGGCGAGATAGGTCACCGCCGTCTCCTCGCCCAGCGATGCGGGGAAGAACCCGTCGTCGACGAGGTAGTAGACGTTGTACTGCCCGACGATGTCGGCCTTGGCCTCCTCGATCGCCGAGTAGGTCTCGCGCAGCTCGCGGTTCACGGTGGTCTCGACGCCGTCGGCGAGGGTGATGCGGCCGGGGCCGAGGCCGTGCGAGAACTCGTGGAGGAGGATGTGGTTGAAGTAGGCGTCGAAGGTCACCAGATCGAGCTGGGCCGAATCGACGAGCCGCTCGGCGATCGGCCGGAGGATCCGGTCGAACTTCGCGTGGCAGATGTTCCTCAGCATCACCTTCTTGCATCCCTTGGCCTCGCGCACGCGCTCGTCGTTGGGCAGGTTGAAGGCGAGGGTCTGCACGCCCGCCTTGGTGTCGCCCGCCGAGAAGACGACGTCGGCCACCGAGATCGGCGATTCGGTCCCCCGCGCGAGGTTCTTGTACTCGTCGGGGATCGGGAGGTTCTTCTCCATCCGGACGAGGTAGGCCTTGAGCCCGTCGAGCTTGCGGCTCTCCTCCGGGTCGCGGATGCAGACGAACGCCTCGAAGGCGGCCTTGTAGTTGAAGAGGTTGTCCTCGTAGACCTCGTACGGCCCGATCGTCACGTCGAGAAGGTTGTCCCGGACGTCCATCCAGGCCATGTCGCTTTCGAAGTAGTCGTTGGAGAGGAAGGCGGCGCCGCGCAGGCGGAGGAAGGCGGCGAGCGACGCGTTGCCGGTGGCGTCGGCCGCCGCGTCGAGGGAGGCCTTCGCCGTCTCGAGCAGGTCGCGCCAGGCCTCGGCGTAGGGGACGGCGACGAGACCGCCGGCCGCGTCGCGCCGGATGACGGTGAAGGTGCCCTCGAATGCCTCCCGCTCCCCCGGGTGCGCGGCGATGTGCGCCTCGAACTCCTCCTTCGTCATGTCGGCCGGGTAGAAGGCCGCGCCGGGCGGCTTCGGCCGCGAGCCGATCACCGGCTCGTCGCCGGCCAGGCGGTCCCACGGCCCCACGTTGATCCGGAAGAACCGCTGGAGCGTCTCGTCGCCGCTTCGCCGGACCCGCTCGCGCAACTCGACGTTCCCCTCGTCGACCTGCCGGAGGAAGAGTTCGTCCATGACGACCGCCGCGTCGTAGAGATGCCGCAGGGCCGTTTGCTCGTTCTCGTCGAGAAGATCCCAGGGGACCGTCATCTCGTAGGGCGCGTACGCCTCGTTGCGCCGCGCGATCTCGTCGGTCGGCAAGGCCTCGATCGCCTCCTCCCGGCTCGTGCAGCCGGCGCCGAGCGCCGCCAGCAACGCGCAGGCCGTCAAAATGATGCGTCCTGTCATGTCTTGTTCCTTTCCCGGCGCGATCCGCGCCGTCTCCTTCCCGGTCCGTGGCGACGACGTGTCCAGTCGCCCGACATTACACCACGCGCCGGCCGTCAGGTCAACGGGCTTCGCCTGGCGGGGCGAATGGCCTTGACCGGCCCCATGGGCGGTGATACCGTCGTGAGTCCGGCCGGCCGGCAGCGCGCCGCGGCCGCCCGGCGGCACACGGCAGAGGAGGAGAAATGGACGCCGATACCCTGAAGAAGATGCTCGAGAAGATCGACGGTTACCGCCAGCTCGCGATCGACCTGCAGACGAGCCTCGTCGCGATCCCCGCGCTCGGCCCCGAGAACGACGGCGGGGGCGAAGCGGAAAAGGCCGCCTTCATCGAGTCGTGGATGGCCGAGCACATCGGCTTCGATTCTGTCGAGCACGTCGACGCCCCGGACGACCGGGTGCCCTCCGGCGTGCGGCCCAACATCGTCGCCCTCATGAAGGGGGCGTCCGCCGACCGCCGCATCTGGGTGATGGGACACCTCGACGTCGTCCCCCCCGGGGAGATCTCGCTCTGGGAGACCGACCCCTACGTCGTCGTCGAGAAGGACGGCCGGCTCTACGGCCGCGGCGTCGAGGACAACCACCACGGCTTCGTCACGCCGCTTCTCGCCCTCAAGGCGGCCAGGGAGCTCGGCGTCGAGCTGCCCTGCGACACCGGGGTCATCCTCGTCTCCGACGAGGAGACGGGAAGCCGGTTCGGGATCGGCCATCTCATCGGCGAGCGTCCCGATCTCTTCTCGGAGAACGACTACATCCTCGTCCCCGACTCGGGCGTGCCCGACGGATCGCAGATCGAGGTGGCCGAGAAATCGATCTACTGGCTCAAGGTCGTCGTCAGGGGCCGGCAGTGCCACGCCTCCGAGCCGGGCAAGGGGATCAACGCCCACCGCGCGGGGGCCCACCTCATCACGCGCCTCGACCGGCTGTACGAGATCTACGACCGCCGCGACGAGGTCTTCGAACCGCCGATCAGCACCTTCGAGCCCACGAAGAAGGAGGCGAACGTCCCCAACGTCAACTCGATCCCCGGCGAGGACGTCTTCTACATGGACATGCGCGTTTTGCCCGGCATCCCGCTCGACGACGTCCACGCGACGATAGAGACGATGGTCCGCGAGGTGGAGAAACAGTTCGGCGTCACGATCGAGCTCTCCTCCCCCCAGCGGGAGGACGCCGCCCCGGCGACGCCGGTCGACGCGCCCGTCGTCACGGCGCTCTCATCGGCGATACGCGAAATCTACGGCGTCGAGGCGAAGCCGCAGGGGATCGGCGGCGGGACCGTGGCCGCCTTTTTCCGCCGGGCCGGGCTTCCCGCCGTCGTCTGGTCGCGGATCGACGACACGGCGCACATGCCCAACGAGCACACCACGATCGATTTCATGCTCGGAGACGCGAAGGTCTTCGCCACCCTCTTCGCGAGGGGATAGGTTGGAGGATCCCGGCGCAGAGCGACGCGCGGGCCGGCTTCGGCCGGCCCGCGTCTTCTTTTCACCTCAGGGGGCGATGACGAGCAGTCGCGGCTCGCACATCCCGCGGATCGCCCATCGGAGCCCCTCGCGTCCCCGTCCGGAATCCCTGACCCCGCCGTACGGCATCCGGTCCACGCGAAAGGTCGGCACGTCGCCGGCGATGACGCCGCCCACCTCGAGCTCCTCCCAGGCCCGCATGACGACGCCGATGTCACGGGCGAAGACGCCCGCCTGGAGGCCGAACCGCGACCGTCCGGCGGCGGCGAGGGCCTCGTCGATCCCGTCGTAGTCGGCGAGGCAGAGGACGGGGCCGAAGACCTCCTCGTCGACGATTTTCATGCCCGGCCGAACTTCCTCCACGACGGTCGGCTCGTGGAAGGCCCCCCGCCTGCCGCCCCCCGCGGCCACCACCGCGCCGCCCGCCACCGCTTCCTCCAGCCAGCCGGCCACCCTCGCCGCCTCCGCATCGTCGATCATCGGGCCGATGTCGGTCTCCTCGTCGAGCGGATCCCCCGCGCGCAGCGCGGCGACGCAAGCGAAGAGCTTTTCGCGGAACCGGTCGGCGACGCGCCGGTGGACGTAGACGCGCTGCACGGAGATGCAGACCTGCCCCGAGAAGGCGAAAGCCCCCATGACGATCCGCGAGACCGCCCGTTCGATGTCTTCCCAGTCCCCGTGCACGATCGCCGCGGCGTTGCCCCCCAGCTCGAGGGTGACCTTCTTCCTGGAGGCCCGGCGGCCGAGCTCCCATCCGACCGCCGCCGACCCGGTGAAGCTGACCGTGCGTATCTCGCCGCGTTCGGCGAGGACGCCGGCCTCCTTTCCGCCGATCGGCAGCACGGCGAGGGCGCCGGGGGGCGCCCCCGCTTCCGTCACGATCCGTGCCAGCCGCAGCGCGGTGAGCGGCGTCGCGCTCGCCGGCTTCAAAACGACCGGGCACCCGGCGGCGAGGGCGGGCGCGACCTTGTGGGCGACGAGGTTCAAGGGGAAATTGAAGGGCGTGATGGCGAGGACGGGCCCCGCGGGAACGTGCCGGACGAAACCGAGCCGCCCCTCCGCGGCGGGCGAGACGTCGAGGGGGATCACCTCGCCGTAGAGCCGGCTGCATTCCGCCGCCGCCTCGTCGAAGGTCTGCGCGGCGCGCGCGACTTCGCCGCGGGCGTAGCGCATCGGCTTGCCCGCCTCGAGCGCGATCCCCGCGGCGAGCTCGTTTGCCGTTTCGCGTATCGCGGCGGCGATCCGGGCGAGCAGGGCCGTCCGCTCGTGCGTTGGCATCCGGCGCGTCTTCGCGAACGCGGCCGCCGCGGCCCGGACCGCTTCCTCCACCCGCGCCGGCGGCGGACGGTGCGTCAGGCCGACCGTCTCCCCGGTGAAGGGGGAACGCACCTCGAGCGCCTCGCCGTCGTCGAGCCATTCCCCGTCGATCAGGTACGGATATTCCATGCTGCCGCCTTTCATTTTGCCTGTTTTCCCCCGCGCGCCGACCTGCTATACTCGGGCGACGCAGGTCCGGACCATGGAGGGTACGCTTGAAGGCGAAGACAATCCTTGCCCCGTTCGCGTTCCTCGCGCTCGCGTTCCTCTTTTTCGGCCTGGCCCTCGACAACGGCTTCTGGCAGAGCGCCGACTTCCTGCTCCTCGACCAGAGCCTCCGCATCGACGCCGACCACTCGGCCGTCTACGAGTCGTCGCCGCCCAGGACCTTCCAACCGATCGTGTACGGTATCCACGCGCTTCTCTTCAAACGCTTTTTCTTCGCCCCGCGCGGCTACCTCATCTTCAACATCATCCTGCACGCCCTCAATTCCTATCTCGTCTTCCTGATGGTCCGCAAGCTCCTCCGCGACGACGGCGTCGCCTTCCTCTCGGCCCTCCTCTTCGTCTTCACGGTGGGCTCCTACGGCAAGACGGTGATGATCGCCTCCGGATTCGAGGATCTTCTCGTCACCGCCTTCACCCTCTCGACGATGTATTTCTTCTTCAAGAACGAGATCGACGCCGGCGGGCGCATGTTTACGCCGTGGTTCGCCCTCGCGTTCGTCTTCTTCGTCGCGTCGATGCTCTCGAAGAGCACGAGCTTCTCGATCCTCGGCGCCTTCCTCGCGTTCAACTTCTTCTTCCGGAAGGACGCCGGCACGCGGACCGTCAACGGGCCCTTCGTCGTCCTCCTCCTCGTCGCGGCGGCCGCCCTCGTCGTGAAGCTCTCCGTCTTCGGCTACCGGCCGTCCTTCTACACGCGGAACCCGGGACCGTGGCTGTACATCTACTACGCGGCGAAGAACGTGATCAACTATCTCGTGAGGATGATCTTCCCGATCCACACGTCGAACCTCGTCGAGCAGGCCGCGCTCCCCGTGAGGTTCATCTACCGCTTCGCCACCGAGATCCGCATCCTCATCTCGCTGACGGTCGTCTCCTACTCGGTCTTCGGCTTCATCTTCGGCAACCGGACGATCCGCTTCTTCATCGCCTGGACCTACATGATGGTCCTTCCCTTCGCCTTCTTCCAGTTCCCCAACGACTGGCTGAACATCCGGCACCTCTATCTCGTCTCGGTCGGCTTCAACGTGGTCATCGCCGCGGGGGCCGTCTACTGCTCACGGCTCATCGCGATCCACCGCTGGCGGCGGTACGTGCCCCTCGCCGTGCCGGTCGCCTTCATTTTGCTGTCGCGGTTCATCATCACGCAGCTCGACCGCAGCTACGAGCTGAAGGCGGCGAGTCGCGAGACGACGGAGATGAAGGAGATGCTCGCGAACGGACACGGATCGGTCTCGATCGAGGATGGAACGCTCGTCTACACCGGCGGCGCGTCAGCCCCCGAGCGGCAATAGCCGCACCTCTCCCGCTTTTTCGAGGATGGCGAGGTCGCGCCGCCTCACGCGCACGACGTACCGGAGCCGGTCGCCGTCGAGGCGCCGTTCGATCGTCTCGACGGCCGTTCGTTCGACGAGAGCGATCCGGCGGCCGTCGTCGTGCGGAACGACGACCTCGGCGTCGACGCGGTCGCGCTCCGCGATCCGTCCGATCGCGTCGAGCAGCTGGTCGACACCCTCCCCCGTCCCGGCGCTGGCGAGGATCGCGTCGGGGCGCCGCCTGGCCAGCGCGTCGCGCGCCTCCCCGTCGAGAAGGTCGGTCTTGTTGAAGACGAGCAGGGTCGGCGCGTCGGCCTGGCCGCGTCCGAGCCGGCCGAGGACGCCGTCGACCGTCTCGATGCGCTCCTCGTAGCGGGGGGCGGACGCGTCGACGATGTGTAGGAGCAGGTCCGCCTCCCGGACATCGAGCAGGGTGGCGCGGAAGGACTCCACGAGGTGGGCGGGAAGCTTGCGGATGAACCCGATCGTGTCGGTCACGAGGATCGGGCCGCCCCCCGGGAGGTCGACGCGCCTCGTCGTCGAATCGAGCGTGGAGAAGAGCCGGCCGCTCTCCTCGACGTCGCTTCCGGCGAGGCGGTTGAGCATCGTCGATTTCCCCGCGTTCGTGTAACCGACGATCGCGGCGCCGAACCGGTCGCCGCGCCGCTTGCGCCGCTCCTCCACGCCGCGCCGGATGCGGGCGAGCTTCCGCTCGAGCCCGTCGATGCGCTCGCGGACCCGCCGGCGGTCCACCTCGAGCTGCGTCTCGCCGGGGCCGCGGGTGCCGATCCCCCCCGCCTGGCGGGAGAGGTGGGCCCACAGTCGGCGGAGGCGGGGCAGGGCGTAGGTGAGCTGGGCGATCTCGACCTGTATCCTCGCCTGCCTCGTCCGGGCGCGGCGGGCGAAGATGTCGAGGATGACCTCGGTGCGGTCGACGACGTTGACCTGGAGCCGCTCCTCGATGTTCCGCGCCTGGGCGGGCGAGAGGTCGTCGTCGAAGACCACGATGTTCGCCTCGAGTTGCGCGATCTCCCCGGCGATCTCCTCGACCTTCCCCTCCCCGATGTAGGTCGACCCGTCGATCCGCGTGCGTCCCTGGATCGTCTGGCCGACGACCGTCGCCCCGGCGGTGGCGGCGAGGGCGGCCAGCTCGCGGAGATTCTCCTTCTCGTCCTCGAGTTGCGCGCCGGGCAGGCGCACGCCGACGAGAAAAGCGCGTTCCTCGGGCGTTTCGGGAGGGGGCGTGTAGAGATGCCTGGTCACCGCAGCAGGATCACCCGTTTCGTCAGGGACCGTTCGCCGAGGCGGAAGGTGCAGTAGTAGACGCCGGGCGCGACCTCGGCCCCCGTCTCGTCGAGGCCGTCCCACATCCGGCTGTAGGCCCCGGGGTGGAGGAATTCCTCGTCGAGGATCGCGCGGACGAGCCGCCCCTGCACATCGTAGATCCGGACCGTGCTGAGACCCGCGCCCCGCCCGGCGCCCCTGGACACGCCCGTGGCGACCGGCGGGTCCTCCACCTGGAGATCGATGTTCAGAGAGGAGCGGAAGGGGTTGGGCCAGAGCCGCAGCGCGTCGTCCGGCAGCCGGTCCGGGGACGCGTCCTTGTTTCCGAGGTCGTCGAGGAGATCCCGGCCGACGCGGGCGACGAAGATGGTGCCGTCGCTGAGCTGCCCGTCGACGGTGAAGGGGCTGCCCGCCTCCACGCGAGCGTCGTCGATCGGAACGAGGATCTTGCCGCCGATCCGCTCCCAGGAGACCGTCCGGTCGCCGTCGACGCCGAGCCATTCGACGTCCTCCGTCTCGACCGCGGCGGGAAGGGTCAGCGCGGCGGCGCGGATCGTCTGTCCGCGCGTCCAGACCGTGGCGAGGCCCGGCTCGATCTCGATGCGTCCGGCGCGGCGCGCCGGCACGATCCAGCGGTGCACCGTCCCCTCCCGGTCGGCCGTTCCCCGGTAGGTCTCGACGGCGCGGGCGACGTTGGAGAGCAGCGCCTCGCGCGTCCGCCCGAAGACGAGCGCCCACTCGAGAGTCACCGACGTTCCGGGGGGAAACGACTCGACGACGTCGAGGGAGAGGAGGACGGTGGTTTCGCCTTCGGCGAGATCGCGCGTTTCGGTCTCCCCGCCGACGGCGAGCCGTCCGGTCGGCGACCGGTCGCCGTCCGCGCGGAGGAGGCGGACCGTCTCCCGCTCCCGCTCCCGCGCGAGCCTCGATCCCGGCTCGGCGCGGAGCAGCTCGCGCGCCCGGCGCCGCGGTGCCGCGACGGCCGCCGCCCCGATCCGGAGGCCACCGGGCCCCACGGCGTCGAGGGGGCAGATCGCGGCGAATCCGCCGTCGTCCGACACGGCGACGATCCGGATCCCGGTTTCCGCCGGTTCCCCCTCGGCGTCAAGGCCGACGTATCGCACGCGGTCGTCCATGCCGCGTCCCGGATCGTCTCCGTCGCCCAGGCGAAGGTCGATCTCGAGCGCGAGCTCGACAACCGCCGGCGCGGCGCGTCCGGCGCCGGCGCGATTCTCGATCGTCGTGGTGAACCCGATGAAGTCCCTGACGTGGCCGAACGACCAGGAGTAGGCGCGCTGCGATAAAACGAGCCCGCTCGCCTCGTCGCGGGCGCGCACGACGACCATGTCATGCCCGATCGCCGCGAAATCCTCGTCGATTCGGCCGTCCCCGTCGTTGTCTTGCCCGTCGAGGGGGTCCTCGTCGATCCGGCCGTCCCCGTCGTCGTCGCACCTGCGATCCGGGTACCGCTTGCCCCGGTCGCATCCCTCGCAGAGCGTTCCGTCAGCCGCGATGCCGGGCACGGGCACGAGATCGTCGCATCTCAGCTCGACGCGCCGGCCGCCGCCGTCCACCCAGCGGACGAGCACCGTGCCGCCGCCGAAGAACTCCGTCCCGCCGGCGCCGGGCCAGCGAAGGCCCCCGTCGCCGTCGCCGAGGCACCCGTCGGGGCCGATCGCCACCAGGGCGCGGCCCGCGCCCCGAAGCGCCGGTTCGCCGGCCCCGGACATCGCCGCCGCGGCCAGAAGCAGGAAGGCCGTCGCTATGCAGACACGTCTCATCCCGTCTCTCCCCCGGCAACTCAGGACGCGTCGAACCCCGGTTCGTCGTCGCCGCCGTCTTCCTCCGCGTTCATTCCGTCGAACCCGCCGGTTTCCGACCCGTCGTCGCCGTTCTCCCCGTCCGCCATGACGAGCGCTGCGCCGTCGTTTCCGTCGACCCCCGCGTCCTCCTCCTCGCCGGCGATCATCGCGACGTCGACGACGACGTCCCCCTCGTTCAGGTTGATGAGCTTGACGCCCTTCGCCGGCCTGCCGAGAAGCGAGATCCCCTTCACGGGGCAGCGGATGATCATGCCGTTGTGCGTGATCATCATCACCTCGTCCGTCGTGACGACTTCCTTCACGGCGACGAGGTGCCCGTTGCGCCCCTCGGTGGGAATGCAGACGACGCCCTTGCCGCCCCGCTTTATGTTGCGGAAATCGCCGATCCGCGTCCGCTTGCCGTACCCGTTCTCGGTGACGACGATGATCTCCGTCGACCGCCGCACGACGACCATCGCGACGACCTCGTCGTCGCCGTCGAGGGTGACGCCCTTGACGCCCCTCGTCGCCCGCCCCATCTGGCGGACGTCGGTCTCCCTGAACCGTATGGCCTTGCCGCGCCGCTTCGCGAGGATGATGTCGTCGTTGCCCGAGGTGAGCTTCGCCGTGATCAGGCGGTCGTCGTCGCCGAGCACGATGGCGATGATCCCGCCGCGCCGCGGGTTGGCGTAGGAGGACAGGTGCGTCTTCTTCACGAGCCCGTTCCTCGTGGCGAGCATGAGGTTGGCGTCGGCGCCGAAGTCGGGGATCGGTATGAAGGCGGAGATGTTCTCCTCGCGGCTCATCTCGAGCAGGTTGACGATCGCCTTGCCGCGGGCGAGCCTCCCGCCCTGCGGGATCTCGTGGACCTTGAGCCAGTAGCATTTGCCCTGGTCGGTGAAGAAGAGGATGTAGGAATGCGTCGAGGCGATGAAGATGTGCTCGACGAAATCCTCGTCCTTCATGCCCAGCCCGGTGATCCCCTTGCCGCCGCGCTTCTGCCGGCGGTAGGTCCCGGTCGGTATCCGCTTGATGTACCCGGTGTGGGTGATCGTGATGATCATGTCCTCTTCGGCGATGAGATCCTCGAGGTTGAGCTCGCCCTCGGCGTCGACGATCTCGGTCCGCCGCTCGTCGCCGTACTTCGCGCCGATCTCCTCGAGCTCGTCGCCGACGACGCCGAGCAGTCGCGTCCGGCTGTCGAGGATCGACCGGTAGTACTCGATCTTCTGGATGAGCGAGAGGTACTCGTCCTCGATCTTCTTCCGCTCGAGGCCGGTGAGCCGCTGGAGCCGGAGGTCGAGGATCGCCTGCGCCTGGACCTCGGTGAGCTTGAATTTCCTCATGAGGCCGTTCCTGGCCTCTTCCGGCGACGCGCTCTTCTTGATCAGGTCGACGATGGCGTCGATGTTGTCGAGGGCGATCTTGTACCCCTCGAGGATGTGCGCCCGTTCCTCCGCCCGCGCGAGATCGTACTCGGTGCGCTTCCTGACGACCTCCTCGCGGTGCTCTAGGAAGGCCGCCATCATCGTCTTGATGTTCATCACCTCGGGCTTCATCCGGCGGTCGAGGGCGAGCATGTTCACGCCGAAGGTCGTCTGGAGCTGCGTGTGCGCGAAGAGCTGGTTCATGACGACCTTGGGATAGGAGTCGCGCTTCAGCTCGATGACGATGCGCATCCCTTCCTTGTCGGATTCGTCGCGGATGTCCGAGATCCCCGACATCTTCCCGGAACGCACGAGGGCGGCGATCTTCTCGATGATCGACGCCTTGTTCGTCTGGTAGGGGATCTCCGTGATGATGATGCTCGTTTTGCCGCTCTTCTGCGTCTCGATGTTCGCGCGGGCGCGGACGGTGATCTTCCCCCGCCCCGTGCGGTAGGCCTCGCGGATGCCCTCGCGCCCGTAGATGATCCCCCCGGTCGGGAAGTCGGGGCCCGAGACGAACCGGGCCAGCTCGTCGACGGAGATCTCCGGGTTTTCGAGAAGGGCCTTCAGCCCGTCGATGATCTCGGTGAGGTTGTGCGGCGGTATGTTGGTCGCCATCCCGACGGCGATCCCCGACGCCCCGTTCACGAGCAGGTTCGGCACCTTCGCGGGAAGGACGACCGCCTGCATGCGCGTCTCGTCGTAGTTCGGCACGAACTCGACCGTCTCCTTGTCGATGTCCTGGAGGAGCTCCTCGGCGAGCGAGGTCATCCGCACCTCGGTGTATCGCTCCGCGGCGGCGGGGTCGCCGTCGATCGACCCGAAGTTGCCCTGTCCGTCGACGAGCGGGTACCGGAGCGAGAAGTCCTGCGCGAGACGCACCGTGGCGTCGTAGACGGCCATCGTCCCGTGGGGGTGGTAGTTGCCCGTCACGTCGCCGGTGAGCTTCGCCGATTTCCGGTAGGGCCGGTTGTGGGCGAGGTTGAGATCGTTCATCGCGAGGAGGATGCGCCGGTGCACCGGTTTCAGCCCGTCGCGGACGTCGGGCAATGCGCGCGAGACGATGACGCTCATCGAGTAGTTCAGGTAGCTGTTCTTCATCTCGTCTTCGATATAGACCGGTACCACCCGCTGCCTGTTGATCTCCATCGGGTGTCTCCTCCTCCGTCCCGTCCCGCCCCGGCGCCGGCCGCACCCGCGGCCCGCCGCCCGGCGTGTTCGTCTCTGCTAGATGTCCAGGTTCTTGACCTCGAGGGCGTTGTCCTGGATGAATTTCCTGCGCGGCTCGACCTTGTCTCCCATCAGAATGGTGAACATGTGGTCGGCCTCGACCGCGTCCTCGAGCGTGATCTTCAGTATCGTCCGGCGCTCCGGGTCCATCGTGGTCATCCAGAGCTGGTCGGGGTTCATTTCGCCGAGGCCCTTGTACCGCTGGAGGTACACGCCCTTCGAGCCCCCGAACTCCTTGACGAAGCGGTCCTTCTCTTCCTCGTTGTACGCGTAGTTCGCCGCCTTCCCCTTCCTGACGAGGTAGAGTGGCGGCTGGGCGATGTAGACGCAGCCCTCCTTGACCAGCTCGGGCATGTACCGGAAGAAGAGGGTCAGGATCAGCGTGCGGATATGGGCGCCGTCCACGTCGGCGTCGGTCATGATGACGATCTTGCGGTAGCGCGCCTTCGTGATGTCGAAGTCGTCGCCGATGCCCGTGCCGAGCGCGGTGATGATCGTCTTGATCTCCTCGTTCGCGAGTATCTTGTCGAGCCGCGCCTTCTCGACGTTGAGCACCTTTCCCCTGAGGGGCAGTATCGCCTGGAAACGCCGGTCGCGCCCCTGCTTCGCCGAACCGCCGGCCGAGTCGCCCTCGACGAGGTAGAGCTCGCAGTGCTCGGGATCGGTGAGGGAGCAGTCGGCCAGCTTCCCCGGCAGGGAGCTCGACTCGAGGGCCGACTTGCGCCTGACGAGTTCGCGCGCCTTGCGCGCCGCGTCGCGGGCGCGCGCCGACTGCGACGCCTTCTCGATGATCTTGCGCCCCACGGGGGGATGCTCCTCGAGGAATTCGGCGAGCTTCTGCCCCACGACGCTCTCGACCACGCCCTTGATGTCGGAGTTGCCGAGCTTGGCCTTCGTCTGGCCCTCGAACTGCGGGTCGGGAAGCTTGACGCTCAATACGGCGGTGAGCCCCTCGCGGACGTCGTCGCCGGACAGGGTGATCTTCTGGCCCTTCCTGAAGAGGTTGTTCTTCGTCGCGTAGGTGTTCAGCGTCCTGGTCAGCGCCGCCTTGAAGCCGACGAGGTGCGTGCCGCCGTCGACGGTGTTGATGTTGTTCGCGAAGCAGAAGATCTTCTCCGAGTAGGAGTCGTTGTACTGCATCGCGATCTCGATCTCGTAGTCGTCGCGGTTGTCCTGGATGTAGATCGGCTTCTTGTGGAGCGTGTCCCGGTTCTCGTTGAGGAAGGTGACGAACGAGACGATGCCGCCCGAGTAGTTGAACTCGTGGCGTTTCCCCGTGCGCTCGTCGGTGAAGTTGATCGCCGCGCCCTTGTTGAGGAAGGCGAGCTCGCGGAAGCGCTGCGACAGGGTGTCGAAGCTGTATTCCATGGTCGTGAATATGTCCGGGTTCGGCAGGAAGGTGACCGTCGTGCCGGTCTGCTTCTTCTCCTTGCCCTTGAGCGGCGACTTCGTGAGCGGCGTCGTCGGAACGCCCTTCTCGTAGCGCTGCGTGTGCGAATACCCGTCGCGGCGGATGTCCACCTCGAGCCAGGCGGCCAGCGCGTTGACCACGGAGACGCCGACGCCGTGGAGGCCGCCGGAGACCTTGTAGCTGTCGTGGTCGAACTTCCCCCCGGCGTGCAGCGTCGTCATGACGACCTCGACGGCGGGCTTCTTCTGCGTCGGGTGCATGTCGACGGGGATACCGCGCCCGTCGTCGGTCACCGAGACGGAGCCGTCCCGGTTGATCGTGATGTCGATCGTGCTGCAGACGCCCGCCATCACCTCGTCGATGCTGTTGTCGACGACCTCGTATATCATGTGATGGAGCCCGTGGATATCGGTGCTTCCGATGTACATCGCGGGCCGCTTGCGCACGGCCTCGAGCCCCTTGAGCACCTGGATACCCTTGGCGGTATACTCCTGTGTCATCACTCGTCCTCTTCTTTCTCGAGCGTCAGCCGGATGCCGCGGACGTCGAGGTCGGGGAACAGGCGGCCGACCCGTTCGACGATCTCCCGCTGATGGAATCTGATCTCCTGCATCCAGACGTTGTTGTCGACCGCGATGAAGAGCTGGCCCCCCTTGACGAAGCGGGGTCTGCTCCTCCCGGCCAGCGCGTCGCCGACCACGCCGGGCCACTCCCGCCGGAGCCGGCCCTCCTCCATCTTCCGGTCGAGACCGAGCCTGCGCAGCACGGCCGGGAGGATATCCCCCACCCGGCCCGCCGGCCGCCCCTCCTTCCCGCCGGACCGTCTCCCGCGGCGCGCGGATACCCGGATGTTACGTTTTCGCCCCTTGAAATCCAAGCAAATTCACCCTCCCCGGACCGTCCGGGCACCGTCCGCCGGGAAAGCGCCGGCGATGCAGCCCGCCTCGACGACGAATCGCGAGCCCCCGCCCGTTTCCCGCGGGAAATCCTCTTCCCGCGGAGTCGTGATGAAACTCTGCCACCGGTCGGTCAAAAGCGCCCTCGCCCGCCCGATCGTCCCGCGGTCGAGCTCCGAGAAGATGTCGTCCAGCAAAACGACCGGCCGCTCGCCGCGGCGCGACATGATCAGCGACGCCTGCGCGAGCTTGAGGACGATCGCCGCGAGCCGGCGGCGTCCCTGCGATCCGTACCTCCGGAGATCCCTGCCGTCGACGGTGACGGAGAGATCGTCGTACTGCGGGCCTGCGAGCGAGACCCCCCGGCGGCGTTCGGTTTCCGAGCACCTGGCGAGCGCGTCCGCGAGGGCCGCCGCGCCGCCGTCTCCGCCGGGATCCCAGGGACAGCGGTACTCGACGCCGAGCTCGCCGCCAGGCAGGAACTCCGCGAACAGTTCCCGCGCGATTTCCTCGATCCCCCGGGCGACCTCCCTCCTGCCCCTGGCGACCGCCGCACCCGTCGCCGCGAAGGTCTCGTTCCACGTCTCGATCGCGTCCGCCCGCCCCGTCCCCGCCGCGACGTCCCTCAAAAGGGCGTTGCGATGGCGAAGGGTCCGCCGGAAATCGGAGAGGTCGCCCAGGAAGGGCGGCGATACCTGGACGCCGGTGAAATCGAGGTAGAGGCGCCGGTCGGCGGGCGGCCCGGCGGCGAGCGACACATCGTCCGGCGTGAACACCACGGACGGAACGAGTCCGATCATCCCCGAGAGCTGCCCGAGTTGTTTCCCGTTCACCGTGGCGCGGAGCGCGCCCCCCCGCTCGAGCCCGAGTCCCAGCCGGAAGGAAACACCGCCGTCGCTCCGCCCCGTCATCTCGAGGCGGAAGAATTCCTCGCCGAAGCGGATCATCTCCGAGGGGCGGCGGGTCCGGAAGGAACGGCCGAGGGAGAAGAGATGGATCGCCTCGACGAGATTGGTCTTCCCCTGGGCGTTGTCGCCGGTGAAGAGATTGAACGTGTCGGAGAATTCGAGCTCGGCCCGCTCGACGTTCCTGAAGTTCTCCAGCGCCAGCCCGCCGATCCTCACTCCCGCTCACCGGCCCGTCAACTGATACGCAGCGGCATGACGATGCAAAGCTGTTCGACGTTCTCTTCCGGCGACGCGGGCTCGATGATGCCCGCGTTGTCCGGACGGTCGAGTTTGAAGATCACGTCATCGGAGTTTATCGTCTTCAGGATGTCCTGGATATACGAGGCGTTGTACCCGATCTCCATCGCCTCGCCGCCGTAGTTCGCGTCGATCTCCTCGGTCGCCTCGCCGAGTTCCTGCGTCGTGACGTGGAGCTTCACCCGGTCCTTGTCGATGGCGAAGACGACCTGGTGCGTGAGCGCGTCGGAGAGGATCGACACGCGCCTCGTCGCCGCCCCGAGCTTCTCGCGGTCGACGACGAGCTCCTTGTCGTTCTTCGTCGGGATGACCTTCTCGTAGCTCGGAAACGGTCCCTCGAGGAGACGGGAGTAGATCGAGCTCTCCTCCATCTCGAAGGAGATGCTGTTCTCGCCGATCCTCACGGTGATCTGCTCCTCTCCCTCGGAGTAGGACCGAAGGGTCGTCAGGGCCTTCGGCGGCACGATGACGTTCTGCTTCTCGATCTTCCCGAGGTCGAGCTTCAGTGTCACGCGGGAAAGCCGGTGGCCGTCGGTCGACACCATCGTGATGCCCTGCCGGTCGACGTCCCACAGCACGCCGCAGAGCGCCGGTCTCGTCAGGTCGCTGGAGACGGCATGGATCGTCTTCAGGACGAGCCGGTTGAGAAGCGAGGGATCGATCGAGAAATACGCCGCGCTCTCCTGCTGGGGCAACTTGGGAAAGTCGTCCGCGTTCCGCCCGTTGACGACGAAGCGGCTGCGTCCGCATGTGACCGTGAGTTTGCCCCCGGACACGCTGAGGGTCACGACGTCTCCCGTGAGGGACTTGACGATCTCGGCGAGCTTCTTCGCCGGCGCGGCGATTCTCCCCGCCTCCTCGACCGTGCCGGATACCCTCGAGGTGACCGATATGTCGAGGTCCGTCGCAGAGAACCGGATCCCGTCATCGCCCGCGTCGACCAACACCGTCGACAGGACCGGCATCGTCGTCTTCGCCGGTACGACCGACGATATCGCGTTCAGCTTCCTGGTCAACTCTCCCAAGGGGACAACAATCTTCACGCCGCCACCTCCTGCCGGGTACTCCGCCGAGTGCGTGTCCGTCATGTATCGTTCGCATTCGAGAGAGTGAATCATACGGGAAACACCACGGGGGTGCAAGGGGAAACGCGCACCCCGGAACGGGCCCGTGCGCGCACGTTTCTTATTGCTTCTTCCTTGTATGGAAAGAGAGAAAAGAGAAGCAGTAGCGGGGGGTGTTGACATGTGGAGAAAGGGCGCCCCGGGGTGTCGGGACGGGACGGGTTCGCCCCCGGGGGATGTTGGGGATCGTGTCGAATACCGACGGATTGTCCACGAGAAGACCGAGGCCGTCGCTTTTCGACGGCGTGTCGACATCGGCGATGTGGAGAATGTGGACGGAGGGATGGAACGGCGCGCCTGCGGGGAAGATGGTCACGTGATGTCGTCGTGGATACGTTTGATCGAGGCGCGCATCTCGCTGTCGCCCTCGAGAAGCGCGTCGATCTTCTTGATCGCGTGGAGGACGGTGCTGTGGTCGCGGCCGCCGAACTTGCCGCCGATCTGCACGAGCGAGAGGTCGGTGAGCTCGCGGCAGAGATGCATCGCCGTCTGGCGGGCGAGAACGACGCGGGCGATCCTCGTCCGCGCCTTCAGCGATTCGATCGGCACGTCGAAGTGCTGGGAGACGGCCTTCTGGATCATCGAGGGGGTGATGCGCCGGCGGGCCGGCCGTGAACCGATCGAATGAAGGAGCTCGGTCGCCATGTCGACCGAGATCTCGCGGCACGTCAGGGATGCGCAGGCGAGAACGCGGATCAGCGAACCCTCGAGCTCGCGGATATTGTTCTTCACGTTCTCGGCGATCGTCTGAAGCACGTCGTCGGGAACCTCGATGCGCTCCTTCGCGACCTTCTTCCTGAGGATCGCGATGCGCATCTCGAGGTCGGGAGGCTGGATGTCGGTGATGAGGCCCCACTCGAAACGGGAGATGAGACGCTCCTGGAGCGAGGGGATCTCCTTCGGCGGGCGGTCGCTCGTGACGACGATCTGCTTGTTCGCCTCGTGGAGCGCGTTGAAGGTGAAGAAGAACTCCTCCTGCGTGCTCTCCTTGCCGGCGAGGAACTGGATGTCGTCGACGAGAAGGACGTCGACGTTCCGGTACCGCTGCTTGAACTCGAGCGTCGAGCCCTTGCGGATCGCGTGGATGAGCTCGTTCATGAAGCTCTCGGTCGAGACGTACGCGATGCTCGTCTCGGGCCGGTTCTCGAGGATGTGGTGGGCGATCGCCTGGATGAGATGCGTCTTGCCGAGACCGACGCCGCCGTAGATGAAGAACGGGTTGTAGACCCGGGCGGGGCGGTCGGCGACCGCCATGGCGGCGGCGTGCGTGAGGCGGTTGCCCCCGCCGACGACGAACTCGCCGAAGGTATACCTGCCGTTCAGCTGGACGCGGTTCGGCAGGTCGCGCCGCTCGATCATCGCGCGGCGCGGATTCTCCGCGGGGCGTGTCACGCGGGGCGGGGTCGGCGAGGCGACGAACTCGACCGACATCTCCTCGCCGAGGGTCTCGGAGGCGGCCAGGGCGATTTTCTCGCGGTGGTGCTCGGCGAGCCAGTCGATGAAGAAGGGGTTCGGCCCCTCGATGACGAGGCGGGCGTTCTCGACGCTGACGAGACGGGTCGGCACGAACCAGGTCTGGAAGCTCTGCGGATTGACGAGCCCCTTGAGGCGGTCGAGGATCGTTTCCCAGAGATGGCCGAGTCCCTGCATCGATGCCGGCTCCCCGCTCACGCGATGACGTTCGTCTGTCATGGCACCCGGAACCGGGGAGAGATATCCCCCGGGAAATAATCATTCCTGAAAAAACCGGAGATTCTCCACAATTGTGGATAACCCCGAAACTTTTATGGTTACAACCGTTTGGGCGGGCTATTCAACAGACGCGAAGAGCGTTTTCCACAATATGCGAATCTCGATTGCAGAGAAGGTGTCCTGTCGCGTGGTCATGCTCTTGTCGGGGAATCATCCCCCTCATCCCGCGGCCGGAAATGTATCACAGCGCCCCGGGCGCATCAAGGGCATTTTTTCGGGGCCGTGCAGAATGTCGAAAACCCGTTGCCGCGTCGAGCATTCGGAGGGCCGGGGATCCGGGTCCGGTCGGGGCGTGTCACGGGGGCGCACCCGCGCCTCCGCCGGAGAGGGCGCAAACGATCGGCCGGGCAAGCCGTTCGGCCGACGAGGGAGAAAATTCTTGACATCCGGGGGGGGTGTGCCTATCGTGGTATGTTTACATGGGGGACGAGTGTACTAACTCTATGTCATTCTGGATTCTGGACCACGGGGAGATTCGAAGATGAAGCGCACATATCAGCCCCACAACACGCGACGGAAACGGACGCATGGATTCCGTTTGCGCATGCGGACCAAGAACGGACGCCTCGTGCTGAAAAGGAGGAGAGCGAAGGGCAGAAAACGTCTGTCCGTCTGAAGTCCGATATCGAAACGGCATGGATATGACCCTGGACACCCTCAAACATACGCACCAGTTCCGCACCGTGTACCGCGACGGCGGCAGGGCGCGCGGACGGCGGATCACCGTCCGTTTCCTGCCGAGGGAAGAGGGGGGTATCGTTCCGGGGTTCGTTGCGAGCAAGAAGAACGTCGGCAAGGCGTGCCGGCGCAACCGGGCGAAGCGGTGGATGCGCGAGATATACCGGCGGCTCCGGCCCCGCGTGGGCCTCGAGCATGCGTGGATCGTCTTCATCGCCGAATTCCGCCCGGCCGAGACGACATTTCAGGAACTGATAGCAGATGTGGAGAGCTCTCTCGGGAGAGCCGGGATCTTGACGGGATGCGGATGATATCACGGATGCTGACGGCAGCCGGCCTCGCGGCCGTGAGGATATACAGAACAGCTATCTCACCCTATCATCCACCTGCGTGCAGGTTCACCCCGACCTGTTCGGCCTACGCCGAGGCCGCCATCGCGCGGCACGGCCTTCCAAGGGGTTCCTGGCTTGCGCTCCGCCGCGTACTGAGATGTCACCCGTTCTCCCGGGGCGGATACGACCCGGTGCGCTGACCCGAGCCGACTCGCCCCAATCGATTTGAAGGGAAGTGACATGGACAAGCGTTCGCTGATCGCGATCGTCATGACCATCATCGTTCTGCTCGGTTGGCAGATGCTCATCGTCAAGCCGCAGCAGGAGGAGGCGCTTCGGCAGCGGCGGGCAATCGAGCTCGAGCGGCTGGCCGCCGATTCGCTTTCCGCCGGAGAAGCGCGCGAGACCGGGGACGCCGCGGCGACGACGGCGGAGGAGGCGGACGGCGGGGCGCGGACCGCGGCAAACGGAAAGACGACGCCGGGCGCGGCCGCGATCGGTGCGGCCGTCTTCGAGGCGGGCGGCGAGACGCCGATCACCTTCACGATCGTCACCGAAACGATGCGGGTCAGGCTCACGAGCCGCGGCGGGGAGATCGCATCGGTCGAGCTGCTCGGATTCGAGGGGGTCGGCGGCGGTCCCGTCGAGCTGGTCCGCGAGGGACGGCAGGGTGGCCTCGCCGTCTCGCTCGTCGAAGACGACCGGAACGAGATCCTGTCCGGCCTCGTGTTCATGGCGGAGGTCGACGGCCGGCCGGCCGAGGACGGGCGGGAATACGTCGCGAGCGGCGACGGGGTGCGCGTCGGGTTCCTCCTCGAGGCGGCCGACGGCGACTTCGTCCGGAAGACGCTCCGCTTCGGCGGCGGCGGATACGAGGTGGGCCTCGAGGTGGCCGTCCGGCGCGAGGGCGCGCTCTCCGGCACGGACGCGTACGTTTTGTCGTGGGGCTGCGGGCTCGCGTTCACCGAGAAGGACATCAAGTGGGACCGGCGGCAGTCCGCGTCCCTCGGGCGCGTCGGCGACGAGAACTACAAGGAATCCCTCGGCGGGTTCGGAAAGACCGGGCGGCGCGAGCACGAGGGGATGGTCGTCTGGGGCGGCGCGCGGAACAAGTACTTCCTGTCCGCGGCCATCCCCGGGCAGAAGCGCTCCGGCAGCCTCGCCCTCGTCGGCGACAAGGAGACCGACTTCATCGGATGGGAGATCTCCTATTCCTTCCGCGGCGATCCGCGGCTCGTCGAGGACGATTACACTATCTATCTCGGGCCCCTCGACATGGATCTGCTCGGCGCGTACGGCATCGGGCTCGAGCGGACGATCGACCTCGGCTGGATGCGGTTCCTCTCCGTCTGGGTGCTGCGGCTGATGACCTTCATGAGCCGCTTCATCCCCAACTACGGACTGATCATCATCATCCTCTCGGTGCTCACGAAGGTCATCTTCTACCGGCTCACCCACAAGAGCACCAAGTCGATGAAGGACATGCAGCGGCTGCAGCCGAAAATCAAGGAGCTGCAGGAGAAGTACAAGGGCGACAAGGAGAAGATGAACCAGGAGATGATGAAGCTCTACAAGGAGGCGGGCGTGAATCCGCTCGGCGGCTGCCTGCCGCTCCTCCTGCAGATGCCGGTCTTCATCGCCCTGTACAACGTGCTGCGGAACACGATCGAGCTCCGCGGCGCCCCCTTCGTCTCCTGGATCAACGATCTCGCGTCGCCGGACGTCCTCTTCGAGTTCGGCGCGAAGCTGCCCTTCATCGGCAGCGAATTCCATCTGCTGCCGCTGCTGATGGGCGGCGCGATGTACGTACAGTCGAAGCTCGGCGGGTCGTCGACGGGCGACGGCGTGCCCCAGGCCCAGACGAAGATGATGACGACGATGATGCCGATCGTCTTCACCTTCGTCTTCTACAGCATGCCCTCCGGGCTCGTGCTGTACTGGCTCGTCAACAATATCCTCACGATCGCGCAGACCTGGTACGTGCACCGGCAGATCGAGGCAGAGGACATGGCGGCCGCCGGCGGGACGGCGGCGGCCGGCAAACCGTCAAAATAACCGGAACGGGAGTGGAGATATGGATTCCACGCGGAAGGACATCGGAGGTCAGGGTCGCGTCGAGGCGGCCGGCAAGACCGTGGAGAAGGCCCTCGAGAAGGCGCTGGCCGAGATGGGCGCGCGCATCGACGAGGTGGAGATAGAGATCCTCGACGCCGGCCAGAAGGGCGTGCTCAATATATTCGGCTCGCGCGACGCGAGGATCAGGGTGACGAGGAAGAAGAGCGCGAAGGGCGTCGAGGAGGTCGTCGACGAGATCGTCAGGGCGATCATGGACTGTCTCGACGTGCACTTCCGTCTCTTCGCCGAGACCAGGGACGACGCGACGTACGTCAACGTCGAGACTGCCGGCGTCGACGGGTTGCTGATCGGCCGGAAGGGCGACACCCTCAATTCCCTCCAGCATCTCGTCGGCCGGATCGTTTCCCGCCGG